>JAZRCC010000237.1:0-8962 GCA_045635405.1 Alistipes sp. | reverse complement strand
GGAGAGAGTTTATGTGAAGAGGTGGGGCGGTGAGGGGATGTTTTACCTAATAAATTCAAAAATATTTTGCGGATTGATAAATTCTTTCTATCTTTGCAACGCTTTTAAGGAAAAGCATTGTATTGGGAGTTTAGCTCAGCTGGTTCAGAGCATCTGCCTTACAAGCAGAGGGTCGGCGGTTCGAATCCGTCAACTCCCACAAACCAAAACAGCGAAAAAGGCGTCGAGAGTTCGACGCCTTTTTGTTTTATACTGCCACGCGACGCAAACTTGTTTGTGGAGTGTGGTGGTGTAAAACAAAAAAGGTGTTGATTTATCAACTTTTCGCTGTTTTGGTTTGTAAGGCCCCCTGCGGGAGCAAACGGATCGACGAGCAACGCGAGTCAATCCGCTACCTCATTGCACAACTTTCTGACAGGACCATTAGTACGTTTACCCCATCGCCTAAATTTTCTTCATTTTTTATTGTAAAATTTTTCTTTTGACACAAGTTGTCAAAAACGCACTCTATTTTTGCATTGTGATTTTGGGGATTGCTGCTTTGACACTCCGCCACACAACATCGGTAACAAACTATAAAAACAGAGATACTATGGAATTAGACATCAAATTATCAATCAACAAAAAGTTGGAGTTTCAGCACAACACATTCCTTTTGAAGTGGAACCCTGCGATATCGTCATACACAATGGAGCGACTCGACAACGATATGGCGGAGTGGGCAGACGGCTATTGGGGCAACGATTTTGATTGGAGTGTCTATGAGTGGCAGAACGCCCACAAGGGCGACCGATTCTTTATGGTGCGTGTTGGCGAGGGTAATACGGGCGTGTTTACCGCAGGACGCTTTACCTCCGAGCCATTCAAAGATGAAGATTGGTCGGGCAAGGGGCGTGAGGTTTACTATATGCAGATGGAGTTCGAGGCGGTCTTTCACCCGGAGCGTGCCGCAATCATACGGACCGAGGAGTTGGAGCGTGAACTTCCACACCTCGATTGGAAGAAGGGTCATTCGGGTCAGTTGCTCGGTCGAGAGGATGCAGTAAAGCTCGAACTTATGTGGCGTGACTTTATCGGACAGAATAAGTCCATCTTCTTGCCTCGTGCCGTAAAGAACGACAACTACGACTTCCGTTCGGACATCGACAAAGCAATAGCATTGGCGTCGATAGCACACGCTGCCGACTACGACCTCGATGGCAACCCCACAATCTTGCACCCGCTCGCTGTGGGTATGATGGGTAAGAGCGACACCGAGCGTATTGTTGGCTTCTTGCACGATGTTGTGGAGGATACACACTACACCTTTGACGATCTTGCCGAGGAGGGATTCTCGGATGAGGTCATCTCGACGCTCCGCCTACTCACGCACGACAAGCAAACTCCATATATGGAGTATATCGAACGCATTTGCAAATCGGGCAATCAAGCGGCTATAAATGTCAAACTCAACGACCTTCGCCACAATCTTGCTCGTGGTAAAGAGGGCGGACATACACGCTGTGTGGAGAAACACACCGCAGCGAAGGCATTTATCGAGGAGTTTTTGGCAAAGGATAAATAGTATATTTATTATGCCTTGGGAAGATAATCTTGGAAATGAGTTCGACACATACGAAGAGTATTGTCAATCACCCTACATAGACCTCGATGAGAAGTGCATCTTGTTGTGGCAGGGTTTTAGGACTCCGCAAAATGAGAGTGAACGCAAAATAAAAGAGGAAATCGACGAAATCACCAAACGAGGTGATGTGTTTGAGGTATATTCAGACTGATTGACGCATAATGAAACGGGGCGGAAATTCCGCTCCGTTTCGTGTTAAATGCGATTTCCGTATCTTTGACACCCATTCGACTACACGGTTTTAGTGCGACAGAGAATAGACAACTCTCCCCCCCCACCAAAAAAAATCAGCCGATACAATCTCTTGTTTCGGCTGATTTTTATCGTTATGTGGCGATTAGACCATTCCCGTAAAGCCCATAAATGCCATTGCCAGCAACGAGGCTGTGATAAGTGCGATAGGCACACCACGGAATGCGGCAGGTACCTCCTCGAACTCCAAACGCTCGCGAAGGCCGGCAAACAACACCAGTGCCAACGCAAAGCCAATAGCCGATGCGGTGCTATACAGCAGACCCTCCAACAATCCGTAATCCTTCTGAATCATCAGAATTGCCACACCCAACACGGCACAGTTTGTCGTGATAAGCGGCAAGAAGATACCCAACGCCTGATACAACGATGGAGACACCTTTTTAAGCACAATCTCTACCATCTGCACCAACGCTGCAATGACCAAAATAAAGACGATAGTCTGCATATACTCGATACCGAGTGGCACGAGCAGATACTCCTGAATCAGCCAAACGACAATCGACGAGAGTGCCATAACGAAGGTCACGGCAGCACCCATACCCATCGATGTCTCAACCTTTGACGAGACTCCCAAAAATGGGCATATTCCCAAAAATTGTGCAAGGACTACGTTATTAACGAAGATTGCACCTATGATAATTGCAAAATACTCCATACTATCGCTTCAAAAATTTGTTGAACAACACCATTAAAAATCCCAGCACAAGGAAAGCTCCCGGTGCAAGCACAAAGAAGAGTGGCATATAATCGCCCATCGAGCCGAGTGCAATGCCAAAGAACGAGCCACTACCAAGGAACTCACGCACCACTCCAATCACGGTCAGCGAGAGCGTAAAGCCCAAACCGATGCTGACTCCATCGAGAGCCGAGTCCAAAACACCATTTTTCGATGCAAAAGCCTCTGCTCGACCCAAGATGATACAGTTTACGACAATCAGCGGAATAAACACGCCCAGAGCCTCGTACAACGAGCCCGCATAGGCCTGCATCAACATCTCGACCACCGTAACAAACGATGCAATCACAACAATAAATGCCGGAATACGCACCTTGTCGGGAATAAAATTCTTAATCAACGATATCACGATGTTCGACATAATCAACACCGCCATAGTTGCCAAACCCATACCCATACCGTTGATTGCACTTGTGGTTGTTCCCAACGTAGGACACATACCCAAGATAAGCACAAACGTAGGGTTATCCTTTATCACGCCACGGAGGACCATCGACAGGCGGTGACCCCATACGCGTTTTGTCTGCTCCATTTTAACGCTGTTTTCCATTTTCTCGTCCCTCCTTTGTTCCTTTTATTTGTTGTGATGCACCAGTAGCAACATCGCCCACTACGGACGACTCGCCCGATGCAACCTTATAGACCTCGTATGCCAATGCTACCGCCTCGGTATATGCACGCGACGATATGGTAGCAGCCGTCAGTGCATCGACATCGCCACCATCCTTGCGGACCGCCATCTTGATATCGGCAGCCTGCTTCGAACGGAAGCTACGCAACAGCGGATTATCCTCACGCTGCATATTAGCACCCAAGCCCGGTGTCTCCTTCTGTTGCAACACACTGACATTCAAAATCGTGCCCGCAGTATCGAAGCCCACCATAAGTCGCACCTCGCCGCTATAACCATTCGACGAGAGTGTCTCGATTGCATAACCTACGACCTGCTCATTGCTGAATGCCTTATTTACGGTAAGTTGCACACCGTGAGCATCCATCTGCCAGCTCTCTGCACGGTCGTACGCCGGCAAAACTGCTGCCAACGACGCCTGCTTTGCCGCCTCACGAGCCTCGGCAATAGGTTTTTCGGTAAGCATATAGACTCCGCCAACCATTGCCGACGAGAGCAGTGTAATGGTAAACAATACCACCAACATATTTGTCAATGTACTCTTCATAGACACCTCCTATCTGCTGCCGAAGCGGCGTGGTTTAACATATTTGTTCAAGAGAGGCGTTACGCTGTTCATAATCAGAATAGCGAACGACATACCCTCGGGATAGGCACCCCACAAGCGGATACACATAGTCAATGCACCAATACCGACACCATAAATCAGCATACCCCTCTTTGTCATTGGCGAGGTCACGTAGTCGGTAGCCATATATATAGCACCGAGCATTGCACCACCCGACAACAAGTGGAACGCCGGCAGATAGAGGTGCATCATCGCGTCCTCGAAGCAAACACCTGCATATACGGTAGCAAATATTGCCATAGTTGCCAAAATCGACACCGGAATGTGCCACGAGATAACTCGACGCATCAGCAGATAGGCGAAGCCCAACAAGAGAGCCAGAGCCGATACCTCGCCCAACGAGCCGGCGGTAGCACCCGTAAACATCGCACCATAGTCCGCTTCGCAAGCCGACAACATACCCGCCTTCAAGGCTGCAAGCGGAGTAGCACCCGAAGCAGCATCCGCCGCACCCTCAACCGATGGAGCCTCAAACGATGTCATCTGCTGCGGATAGGCTATGAGCAGGAATACTCGGGCTGCCAATGCCGGGTTGAATGGGTTTTTGCCCAGACCACCGAAAGGCATCTTCGCTACGCAGATAGCGAACACCGCACCCGCAACAACAATCCACAACGGAATATTCGACGGAAGGTTCATCGCCAGCAAAAGACCTGTCAATGCTGCCGACAGATTGCCGACTGTCGATTTACCTCGAACAATAAAACGCTGCACCAATGCCTCCAACGCAACGCAGCTTACGACCGAGACAGCTGTCACTGCCAGCACATCCCAGCCAAAAACTCTTACAGAAATCACCAACGCCGGCATCAACGCGATAATCACATCCGCCATCAATCGAACGGTCGATGTTTCGCTGTGAAGATGTGGTGCTGGTGCAACAAAAAATCTGTTTGCCATATCTTTATAATTTTTCTTATTTTCGTCTATTTTTTGGCATTACGGCTGCGGATTATGCCCATAACGCTCTGTTTGCCCAGACGCACATAGTCGAGCAGCGGAATGTTTGCCGGACACGTAAACTGACAACAGCCACACTCAATGCAACTAACAATATCGTTCTGCTCGGCAGCCTCCCAACCCTTGCGTTTCGAAATCTTCGCAAGCAGATATGGCTCCAAGCCCATAGGACAAGCCTCGACACACTTTGCACACTTGATACAAGCCGACTCCTCGCCTCGACGTACATCGCTGCCCGACAATATCGTGATACCCGAGCAGCCCTTCATAACAGGCATTGCCACATTCGACAACGCACGTCCCATCATAGGGCCACCGTTCAATACACGAACATCGCCCTCGGGCAGACCGCCACACTTGGCAATCAGAGCCTCAACGGGTGTTCCAAAGCGTGTGAGCAGGTTTTTAGGCTCTGCCACTTGACGACCCGTAACCGTAACAACTCGCTCGATAAGCGGCTTATTCTTCTGCACAGCCTCATAAACTGCAACCGTTGTCGATGCGTTGCAAACCACCGCACCTACATCTATCGGAAGTGCCGGAGGAGCAGGTACTTCACGACCCGTAACGGCCGCAATCAACTGCTTCTCGCCACCCTGTGGATAGCACGTTTTGAGCGACATTACCTCGATGCTCTTATCCGCACCGACAATCTTGCGGAGGTTGGCTATTGCATCCGGCTTATTCGACTCAACGCCGATAACCGCCCTCTGCACACCGATAGCACGCATCAAGATACGCACACCCGCAACCAACTCCTCGCCACGCTCCAACATCATACGGTAGTCCGACGTAAGGTATGGCTCGCACTCAACGCCGTTGATAATCAACACCTCGGCGTGCTTACCCTCGGGTATCGACAACTTGACGTGCGTAGGGAATGTTGCACCACCCATACCGACAATACCCGCCGCCTTAATACGTGCGACAATCTCTTTTGGGTCGAGCGTACACTCTGCCACCAACTCCGTAGAGCGGTCAATCGATGGCTCCCACTCATCGCCCTCGCGTTTGATTGTCACCATCAACTGACGCAGACCCTGACCATTCAACTGCATATCGACAGCTGTCACCGTACCCGAGATAGGCGAATGAACATTTGCCGACATAAAGCCCGTAGCCTCGCCAATCAAGGTGCCGACCTTCACGCTATCGCCCTTTGCCACTACGGCAGTTGCTGGGGCTCCGATATGTTGTGCAAGCGGAATGTTTACCACATCGGGCAACTCCATCGGCTCGATGCTGCTGCCACGACTCCACTCTTTATTATCCGACGGATGAACTCCGCCAATAGGGAAACTCCTCATATCTATACCTTTCTATAATTTCTTTAATCTTGTTTTGCCTCCGCTTTTGGTTCAGCCTTTGGCTCTGCTACTTTCACAGCATCGACACTCTTTGCAGGCTCTGCCTTTGGTGCTGCCTCCTTCTTTGGCAGTGGTGCCAAGCCTATCATCTTGATGGCTCCCGTAGGGCACTCGGCAACACACTTACGGCACAAACGGCACTTTGCGTAGTCGATATATGCGATATTATTCTCGATGGTGATTGCACCAAACTCGCACACCTTCTCGCACTTACGGCAAGCGATACAGCCCGCCTTACAAGCCTTCATTGTCACAGGGCCCTTATCGTGGCTTACGCACGAAACATAGATTGCACGACCTTTTGGCCAACGCTTACGCAGTTCGATAATGCCCTTTGGGCAAGCCGTAACGCAGGCACCACAAGCGGTACACTTCTCGAAATCGACCTCCGCCAAGCCTGTTTCGGGGTTGACGTGAATGGCATCGAATTGACACGCCTCCACACAATCGCCATAGCCCAAACAGCCATAAGCACAAGCCGTTTCGCCAACATACAGAGCCGATGCAACGCTACACGAGCGTACACCCTCGTATGTATTGGTACGAGGACGCTTGTCGCACGAGCCACCACAACGTACCGTAGCGACCAGCGGCTCCTTAACGGGAGCCTCCTTGCCCAAATACGATGCGATATCCGCCATTACATCGCCGCCACCGACAGAGCAGTAGAGCGACGAGATATCCTCGCTCTCGACCATTGCCGTGGCAAAGGCTCGACAACCAGCGAAACCACAACCACCACAGTTGGCTCCCGGCAGTTTTCGCTCAACTACATCAATACGCTCATCCTCCTCAACGTGGAATTTTTGAGCGACAAAATACAACACAAGTGCGGCAATAACGCCAATAGCACAAAGTGTCAAAATAGTGTAAATCAGAGTACTCATTCTCTATCCTTAATTGTAAATATTATTCTCTTCGATACGTAGCGATGTGCCAAAGCCAACCCTGCGTAGTATATCGCCAACGACAACAACGACGCAAACGCCGCTATGCCCTCTCCCGCATTACACGCAATCGCCACGGCCAAAACTCCTACCAGCAGCAACAGCGGCACTACGTAGCAGAGCAGCGCTGCCACCAATCCCGTAGAACGGCGTATGGCAACCTCGACCAAATCTCCAACTTCGTAGCCGTGCGATGGCTCTACATCGACCCGAACAATGCGGCACTCCGCCGTTCCGCCAACTGCACACGCACCCCTTGCCGAGCATCTGCTACAAGCCTCATCGACCTCGATAGCGACACTAACCGAGCGGCTATCCACCGCTACTACTCTACCCGAATGTGTAATAATCTTCGACGACATTCTGCAAAAGACTACGCAAAAATTTTAGTCGCCATACTTATTAATCAACGGCATCAATCGCTCGTGTCCAAAAGCACACGACGAGAGACGCAATACTGGTGGGAATTGGTAACGCTTCTTCTCGTTCTGCATAATCATTGCGTGGATACGCTCGACAACATCCGACTCGAATCCCGCATTTTTAATCTCCTCACGGTGCTGTCCCTGCTCAATCATTCGCATCAGGATAGCATCGACAACCTCGTATGGTGGCAGAATATCGCTATCCTTCTGGTCGGGACGCAACTCCGACGATGGCTCCTTTGACAATATATGTTCCGGAATCACATTATCGAAACGACGATTGATATAGCGAGCCAAATCGTACATCTCGGTCTTGTAGAGGTCGCCCGTCACGCTGAATGCACCGGCAGTGTCACCATAGAGGGTGCAGAGTCCGAGGGCATTTTCGCTCTTGTTCGACGAGTTGAGCAGAACATAGCCCTTCTTGTTCTGCAGGGCCATAAGCATAATGGTGCGGATACGAGCCTGGATATTCTCCTCGGTGACATCGAATGCGTGACCACCGATAGCGGGCTTGAGGGTATTGACTACCGAGGTATAGGCCTCCGAGATAGGCAATACGCTATAGTCTATGCCGATACTCTCGGCCAACTCTGTTGCATCGGTTACCGAATGGTCGGTCGAGAACTGCGATGGCATCAAAAGAGCCTTGACATTCTCCTTGCCGAGTGCCTCTACCGCAATGCAAGCCACAACAGCCGAGTCGATACCTCCCGACAGACCTACACAAGCCTTCTTGTATCCATTCTTGAAGAAGTAGTCGCGCAAGCCAAGCACTGCAGCATTGTAGATGTAGCCCGTACGCTCGTGGCGCTCCAACTCCTTAGGCAACTCGCAAGGCTCATTGTCGGCCAACGTATCATATACGGCGAAGTCCTCCTCGAACGACTTCATAAGCAACGCAAGATCTCCCTTGCTGTCAATCACACACGACGTACCATCATAGACGATCTCGCCCGAGCCTCCTACGTGGTTAATCAAGACGATTGTTTTCGACTCGACAAATGCCATTTGGTGCATCGTCTCGTAGCGGTACGACATCAAGCCTTTACCATAACGGCGAGCGTTGATACTGAAGATTATATCGACATCGTTATCGACATCTTTCAAGAGCGAGAAGTCATCGCCCACAACGATTGCCACCTTCTCGCCAGCAATGCGTACGACCTTTACGCCTTCGCCATTGCTCAAGAAGCCCATCTCACGGCGAGCCGTAATGTTGGCCTTAGTGATGTAGCGTTTGATTTTTCCGTTCTCGATAACTACGGCTGCACTCTGTGAGCCATTCTGCATAAGGATTGGAGAACCCACAACGGCAGTGATACCATTGCAATACGATGCGATCTCATCGAGAGCCTCATCGCAAAGTTCCAAGAATGTGGTTTTACG
>JAZRCC010000236.1:0-2147 GCA_045635405.1 Alistipes sp. | reverse complement strand
GCTTTTGCCACGCGAGGTCGAGGGTCTGTTGGTTGCGGGCCGTTGCTCGTCGATGGACCACGAGGCTATGGCTGCTACCCGTGTGATGTCAACCTGTATGGCATTGGGCGAGGCGGCAGGTACGGCTGCTCGTCTGGCTGTCGCACAGCATAAGAGCCCTTCGCAGGTTGCTGTGGGCGAGATTCAGCAGATTTTGTTGGAGCAGGATGCCTACCTCGGAGAGCGTTTCGTAAAGTAGTAGGGTTATACCATATATAAATATATGAGCGATATGAAAACCTATTCCTATCCGCAACAAGAGCTGCCTGTTATCGCCGATGTCGATGTGTTGGTCGTGGGTAGCGGCCCTGCGGGTCTTATGGCGGCACAAGCGGCTGCTTTGGAGCAGGGCACGAAGGTTATGCTCCTTGAAAGCCGCAGTTTTTTGGGTGGCAATATGACCATCGGCTTGCCTCTGCTCGGCTTCTTGGGTCGTAAGGGCAACGTCGTTATCAAGGGCCTGCCATTGCAGTTTGTCGAGCGTTTGCAGGCTCGTGGCGAGGCTACGGGACACCGTGCTTGCCCGCTGCACGTCAGCCTGACAATGATTGACCCCGAGGGTACCAAACGGTTGGCGTTCGAGATTATCGAGGAGTGCGGTATCGACCTGCGTATGTACACTATGGCTGTCGATGTGATTATGGATGGCGATAGAGTTTGTGGCGTTGTTGTGGCGTCGAAGCAGGGTCTGGGTGCGATTATGGCACGCACGATTGTCGATTGTACGGGCGATGGCGATATCGCCTACCGTGCAGGTGCCGAGATGGCGTATGGCAACGACGACGGTATTCCGCAACCTCCGACGTTGATGTTCTCGATGCGAGGTGTCGATTCGCGTCGTCTGCGTGATGCGGTGGCTGATAACCCCGATAAGTACGATATCGACTACATCCCGAACGAGTTCTTCCGCCCATCGAGCAACTGCACCTTCGTGGGCTTCCGCAATCAGATTCGCCAAGCGAGAGAGCAGGGCTATAATCTGCCTGTCGAGCGAACGATTTTTATGACCGGTATGGAGGATGACGAGTGGTGGGTAAATATGTCGCGTGTCAATGGTGTCGATGCTACCGACCCTGCATCGTGTACCTATGGCGAGCGGGTCGCAGCCGAGCAAAATCGTGAGGTTGCCCGCTACTTAAAGGCCTTTATTCCGGGCTTTGAGAATGCCTATGTTGACCGCACCGCCCCATTTTTGGGTGTCCGCGAGACTCGTCGTATCGTGGGCGAGTATGTGATGAGCGAGGATGATATCTACGCTTGTCGCCGCTTCGACGATGTTATTGCCGTGGCGAGTTATCCGGTCGATTTGCACCACCCTGTTGGTGGCGACTGCTCGCTGTTCTGGTGCCCCGATAGTTACGATATTCCGTATCGTACGCTTATCCCGAAGCGTATCAATGGTCTGATTGTGGCTGGCCGTTGCGTATCGATGACCCACCTTGCGTTGGCTTCGGCACGAGTTATGGCACCCGCTATGGCTCTGGGCGAGGCGGCAGGTAAGGCGGCAGCTCTGGCGGCAAAATCGGGCGTAGAACTCCGTGATTTGGATGTTCGCACGCTCCAAGATGCACTCCGCCGCGAGGGAGCCTACCTCGGTGAGTAACAGCAGCGTTGAGATTTTTTAGAAGCAGCCCAAGAGGGCTGCTTTTTTTGTGCAGCAAAGGGAGTTTAAGGAATTTAGGGAGTTTAGGGATGGCAACCACGGCAAAAAAACTATTGTCCTCCGAAGTTAGGGGGGCGAGCGAAGCGGAGGGGGTCTGTGAAAGAGCCGCAAAGCGGCACCCCCCCCTAACACCCCTAACGTCGCTAACATCGCTAACGCCTCTATCTCCCCCCCCATCTTACAATCTTTCGTCGAGAGGGTTAAAAAGTTGTCAAAATGTTGGGATTTTCTCGGTTAAAACTATATATTTGCACTATATGGGGTTACACTTTTTAAGCGATGGGGTGTGATTTTGCCATTAAACTATTGAAATTCAACACAAAAAACACTCAATCCCAAATATGCACATTTTTTCAAAATATGTGCAATACATTCATACATAACATAAGGTTTTCACATCAAAATTAGCCAATAATCTACAAAAACACATATTTTAAATCAATAC
>JAZRCC010000235.1:0-4305 GCA_045635405.1 Alistipes sp. | reverse complement strand
CCCTGCTCCTTCAATTTCGCACACGCCTCGCTAACGGCAGCAGCCTCTCCCGATATAACGAGCTGTCCCGGGCAGTTGTAGTTAGCCGCCACAACCACACCGTCAATCTCGGCACACACACGCTCTACAACCTCGTCGGGCAGAGCCAAAATTGCCGCCATCGTACCGGCACTATGCTCACAAGCCTTCTGCATTGCAGCCGCACGTTTAGCAACCAGCTGCAAGCCCTCCTCGAACGACAAAGCTCCCGCAGCAACCAATGCCGAAAACTCACCCAACGAGTGACCGGCAACGCCATCGGGCTCGATTCCCATCGACAACGCCAATACCGTCGAGTGCAAAAATACGGCAGGCTGTGTCACGTTGGTCTGCTTCAACTGCTCTGCTGTGCCGTCAAACATTACGTCGGTAATACGAAATCCCAAAATCTCATTTGCACTATCAAACAGTCTTTTAGCACTCGGCGTGCTCTCGTAGAGATGCTTTCCCATACCCGGAAATTGAGCTCCCTGACCTGGGAAAATATAACCTTTTTTTGCCATAATTATTCTTACTATTATCTATTCGCTTGCAAAGTTACGAAAAATATTCTATTTTTGCACCGATATATGTAACTATAATTAACCGTAAAAAAAATACTGACTTATGTTAAAAACGAAATTTTATGCACCACCTTTATTGCGGAGTCTCCCAATAAAGATTGAGAAAGGCTTTGCCCAATCAGAAGAGAATGACGATTTGAACTACGAAAATGGCGGCAACGCGTGGTAAATCAAAACAAAGTGATTATGAAAAAGTTTTTCAAACATTTAGTTGTGCTCACCGTTGCGTTGTCTGCGGTAGCGTGTATGCATAACGATGACGAAATCGACGCATCGTTAGCTCAAAAAATCACATCCATCCAAGCCACCATCGTGGATGACGAGTGCCGTACCACTGCAACGCTCAATAGCGATGGCTCTATTCAGATGTTGTGGAGTGCCGATGACGTAATCAAGGTCACCGACCTCGCAAGCAGTGGCGATTTCAAAATCAAGTCGGGTGTAAACACCAAAGTGGGTACTTTCACAGGTTCGATTGCAACTCTGTCGAAAACTCTCTACGGTGTCTATCCAGCTACATCGGCTTCGGTGGAGGATGGCAAAATCTATGCAACAATTCCAAGCGTTCAGGTTTACACTGCCGACGAGAATGTAAACGTAGAGGACCGCAACCTGATGGTTGGTCGCACAACCGATGCATCGGCATTTACATTTGCAACGGTTGCATCGATGGCTCGTTTCAACATCACCGTTAATTCGAACGAGACAATCTCTGCTGTCAGAATGTACTGTGAGGAGAGCTTCATCAGCGGTACCGGCGAGGTTAATACCACCGACTTATCGATCGGCTCGCTCAACTTGACAGAGGTAACTCTCAACTACTCAAACCCAACAAAGGGTACATCGAATGGTGGTTGGGCATTGATTGCGCCGCTCGATTTCACACAGATTAGCGACGAGGTATATTACGACGTCACTACCGACAAAGGTACCTATACATTCTGCCGCAAACCTGCAAAGGCGTTCAAACCTGGCTACATCTACACCTTCCCTCTTTCGATTAACACATTCGAAAAGGTTAGCGACAAATCGACTTTGGCTGATGGCAAGTACTACTTCGAGAGCAACGACTCGAAACTCACGGTTCGCACTCTGCGTATCACCGACACAACCATCGCTATTGCTTGGTCGAGCCACGGCTTCCCAGAAAACTACTCGGCAGATGCAGCCGACATTCACGAGCTCTATCTCTACGACGAGAACGAGCAGCTGTTGGTTGCTTGGCGACCAAACGATGCACAGCTCGTAACAGGCTCACACATCTTCCCTTACGATGAGTCGAAGAGCACGCCTCCACGCTTCATCTTTACAGGTCTGACCCCTAACACCACATACAAAATTCAGGTTAAGAACACCGCAACCAACGACCTTTCACAAATGTTGGAAGTTGCAACCATTCCTTCCGATTGCAGCGAAATCGTATCGGCAGCAAAGGTTCAGGGTGACGCTATCTTGTTCCAGAATTTCAGCAAGTTGGTTTGGAATGGCGATATCACAACTATGTCGGCAGGTTATGTATATAGCCAATATAGTGACGTATCGGACATCAAGCACGCTACGGCTTGGGGTGACTACCGCTCATCGTCGCAGACCACATATAAATATACTCGTCAGGACCGTGAGCAGAATCTCTTTACGACCTACTCCAAACTTATGGCCAGCACCGACCTCGGCGATTGGGGCTATTGGCGTAACAGCAGCGATGATGCTACATCGGCAGGCGTATCGGCAGTATTGGCTCGTCCTTCGTATTTGAAGATTGGCGTAACCAAAGTGCGTGCCGGTATCGTAACTCCTGAATTGTCGGCTCTGTTGGGCACGGCAACCGTTCGTGTAACATTCAAAGCAGCATCCTATGGCACAACATCATTCATTGACCACAAAGAGATTGCTGTAACAGCAGCCGACGAGTGCACCAAGGCGGACGATTACCGCATAAAGTTCAACAAGCAGATTGCAAAGAAGCAAATCACTCTGCCTGCCGACGGCGAATGGCGTGAGTATAGTGCCGAGTTGAGCGGTGTAACTGCCACTTCGCGTATTATCATCCACTCCGATGCTGCAAGTGTTTCGTCGACAAACAACCGCTTCATCATCGACGATATCAAGGTTGAGTTGGTGAAGTATGATGGCAATGTTGATACCGATATTGCAGTCGTAAAACTTCACAACGCAACTACTCACTCTGTGACTATCGAGTGGAACGAGGTTACACAATCGACTCGTGCATACACCGTATCGCTCTATTCGGATGCAGCTTGTGCAAACCTTAACCAGAGCTACAAGGTGACTATCGGAAGCAGCAACTACGTAGGTAAATTGCCTGCTCGTTTCACCTTCCCATTCCTCGATGCAAGTAAGAACTACTACGCAACGGTTACCGATGCAAGCGGCAACATATCGAAACCAGCCGTTGTGCGCACGAAAGATATTCACACTGCCGCAATGGGCGAGGCTCTGTATATGGACTTCGACTATATGTGCTGGGGTGGTGACTTTATGAATTTGGCTTACGCACCATCGCTCAACGTAAACTCGACAAAGACCTACAATCCTGGCTCGCTCTACAACTCGATTAAGGATTGTAAGGTTGTTGCACCAAATGCTACGGGTTCTTACCTTACGGCATACTCCGATGGTGTAAACTCGCTTTTGGGCGTAAATGGTTGGGAGAGTTCGACTGTTGCAACAATGCAGGGCTACGTAAAACTTGGCACAGCATCGGCAATGGGCAAAATCACAACACCTGCACTCACTGCTATTACGGAGGAGAATGCGACAATAACCGTATCGTTCAAGGCGTGTCAATTTACAACAAGCACATCATCGCCTCAAACACCATACGTCTATGTAAACTTGTTGGATAGTGCTTCGGCCGTTAAAGAGTCGAAAAAGGTTGAGATTGGCGGTCTTCGCAACATCCCTGCTTGGGATACATTCTCTACGACATTCAGCAATGTTAATCCTACGGATCGTGTACAATTCACTTCGGGCGAGACAAAGAACTCTATGCTTTGCCTCGACGATATCGTCATCACATCCGAGCAGGCAGTATCTGGCACATTCGGTTACGTAACCGACCAAAACGGTGCCCCAATGAAGGGTGTAGTTGTTAGTGATGGTTACTCTGCTGTTGCAACAAATGAGAAAGGTTTCTACACGCTCAAACCTCACAGAGATTGTTGGTATATCTATATTTCGATTCCGGCAGACTGCGAGGTGCCTATCAACTCTCACGGACAGCCAACATTCTTCCAGAGATACAATTCAAGCAACAGCCGTTACGACTTCCAATTGACCAAGATGGCTGGCGGCATCGAGAAGGAGTTTGCTCTCTTTGGCCTTGCCGATACTCAATGTCGAAATGCAAACCACCGTTCGCGTTTCACCAAAGAGAGTGTGCCAGCAATCAAGGCTCACGCCCAGTCGAAAAACATGCCTTGCTATGGTATTACATTGGGCGACGTTGTATATTCGGAGGGCTCGGCAAACTGCGATGGCGAGATGACCTATATGCGTACCCATATGTCGAAGAGCAACATTGGTATGCCAATCTTCCAGGTTATGGGTAACCACGACTACACTTGGTTCTACTCTTCAAGGCCTATTGCAGCCGACGAGACAAGTTCGACCTACAACATCAAGGCACAGCGTCAATTCGAAACCGTATTTGGACCTGTAAACTACTCGTTCAACCGTGGCG
>JAZRCC010000234.1:0-1589 GCA_045635405.1 Alistipes sp. | reverse complement strand
CCTGCTCGATAAGTGGCTCGACAACGCTTCGTACCCTATGCAGTGCCTCGTCGCTATGCTCCATATCGCGTTCGACCAACTCGACAAAGCCCTCGCCAACAGCCTTGATTATCTGTACCCGATTTTCGAATTTGGCAGATGTTCGCAAAAAGAGCTCCCCCTCCAACGCCTTGCGGGTAGCCAAAACAGCGATTTTACCCGTTTGGCTCGCCTCCGCAGCAGGTTTCACCGCAGGCTCCAACCCTACAAACGGAGTATCGGGATAGGCTGCACGCAGACGCTCTATAGCCACCGCCGTAGCCGTATTGCACGCCACGACAATAAGTTTGCAACCCTCCTCACGAAGTCGCTCCACAGCCTCGACCGTAAAGCGATAAATCTCCTCGGCAGAGCGGTCACCATAGGGACAACGGAGTCCATCGCCCAGATAGACGAGCGACTCGTTGCGGAGCGTCTGTTGCAGAGTCTGCCAAACACTCAAACCTCCCATACCGGAGTCGAAAACGCCTATCGGGTTGTTATTCATAGCCTTAAAATTCCGATTTTGACTAATAGGTGCTATCCAGCACTTTGCGTGGAGTTGCAATCAACTCGTTCATCAGAGCATTCTCCGAGTAGTCGCCGCTCTCCGTAAAGCGGGTCTGCTCATAGACATTGCCATTCGTATCGGTTGCAACAACCTTAATCTCACGTGCATCAGGGTTTTTCAACTCCAAGCGATAGAGGTGGTTACACGATGTGAGGTAGCCCTTACGGCCACCGCCATTCATCTTGCTGCGAGAGTTCTTCACGTGACCATACGAACGACCTACAACGCCGATATGGTAGCCAACTGCCCACCAATCGCGGCTCGAATTGAGTTCCGGCACCTTATCCTTCGATACAGGAATACGCTTCATCGAGCCCGTCAAAACACCATCCTCATACAACTCAACCTTCCAATCGGGGTCTGCCATAAAGACATTTGCCAAGATGGTGTTGTGCGAATATGGGAAGCGGAACTTCTCGAACTCGCCACCAAACTCGGCATCGCCACGATACATTCTTATCTGATATGAAATATCGTGACCCGTACCCTTATATCGCCAATTTTTCAGCGTATTGCCCTCGACGTCGTAAATGGTATAGCCATTAGGTGTGCCGTCGCCATTGGTCGATGACCACCAATACGAGCCCGATGCAGCAGCGTGAACGTGCTCGTAGGTGCCGTGGCCGTTGCGGTGATGATTCATAAAGTGGGTATGACCCACGAAGATATGTGCCTCTTTGAACTCCGTGAGCAACTTTCGCATCTCTGCCAAATATGGGAAGGGACGGTCGTACATTCCGATATGAAGACACAAAATAACCATCTTATCGCGTGGAACAAGTGCCAAATCGGCCTTCACCCACTCGTACTGCTCACGAGTAAATGCCGGCTTATATTTATTCGCCTTCTGGGCGTTGTCGTACTGAACATCACGCATCGAGACGATATGCACATCGCCACGATTCCACGAGTAGTCGATAGGGCCAAACACATCCTCGAAAGCTCGCTGATATGCAAGGTTGAATGTGCTGCTTCGCTTGTCGGCAGCAACAGGGCCCTT
>JAZRCC010000233.1:0-5217 GCA_045635405.1 Alistipes sp. | reverse complement strand
AAAATGTTGCCGAAAAATGTCGTAAATAGCGAAAAAATCGCGGTCGGATTGATATTGTTGCGAGAAATTTGTATATTTGTGCTGGTAAGTTTGTCAAAAGAATTCTGATTATGGAGAAGAGAGTTGAAATAAATTACCGTCACTATGCTTCGCTCGACGAGATGCCGAGCGATGAGCGTACGCTTGTTGTCGAGGCACAGCAGGCCCTGAAAAAGGCGTGGGCAAAGTACTCCAACTTCAAGGTTGGTGCGGCGATTCGTCTGCGTAGTGGTAAAATCTTGCACGGAGCCAACAGCGAGAGCGAGGTCTTTCCGTCGGGTATTTGTGCCGAGCGTTCGGTGTTGTACTACGCCGAGGCAAACCACGCTAACGACCCTGTCGAGGCTCTTGCCATTGCATCGCTGCCATCCGAGCGTGAGTGCTATCCGTGTGGAGGTTGCCGTCAGGTTATCCTCGATGTGGAGCGACGTCAGCAGAGCCCGATTCGTATAATTATGTATGGCGGAGGTACGGCTTCGGTTGTCGATAGTGCCGAACATCTGTTGCCGTTTACTTTCCAACTTTAACGTGCTATGTTTGTTGAGAGCGATATACTCTACGAAGACAATCACCTTCTGGTCGTAAATAAGCGTTGCGGCGATTTGGTGCAGAGCGACCCATCGGGAACACCCGGATTGGAGGATGAAATCAAACACTTTTTGGTGCAGCGTGACCATAAACCCGGCGATGCGTTTTTGGGGGTGGTACACCGCATAGACCGTCCTGTTAGTGGTGCGGTGCTCTTTGCCAAGACCTCGAAGGCTTTGGCCCGACTCAACGATATGATTCGCAATCGCAAAATCGATAAACGCTATTGGGCGATTGTCGAGCAGCGTCCCGAGTACGATAGCCAGCATCTGACGCACTACATTCTGCGAGATGGGCGTACGAATCGCTCCTATGCCTACGATAAGCCGAAGGGCGATGCGAAGTTGGCGGAGTTGCGTTATGCAATGCTTGCTACGAGTGACCGCTATTCGCTTGTCGAGGTTGAGCTTCTGACGGGACGTCACCACCAAATCCGTACACAACTTTCAAAAATCGGCTCGCCAATCAAGGGTGATTTGAAGTATGGTGCCAAACGCTCGAATGTCGGTGGCGGCATATCGCTCCATTCACGCAGTCTATCGTTTGACCACCCCGTGCGACACGAACGGATAGAGGTTACGGCCCCCGTACCGACGGATGATAATCTTTGGCAATATTTTGAATTAAACCTTTGCCGTTAGAGCGTATCTATATAGGCGATATAATTAAAGAGCGTAGGATAAACCACAAACTAATCAGCGTAAATGAGAGTCTGTATTCAACGTGTGCAGTATAGCCGATTGTCGATTGGAGGCGAACTTTTTAGCCAAATCGGTCGTGGTCTGATGGTGTTGGTCGGCATAGAGGCTGCCGATACGATGGAGGATGTCGATTGGTTGTGCGGCAAGATTGCCCGCCTGCGTGTGTTCGACGATGAGGCTGGGGTGATGAATTTAGATGTAAACCAGGTCGGCGGAGAGGTTATGGCAGTCAGCCAATTTACGCTCCACGCATCGACTCGCAAGGGGAACAGACCGTCGTATATCCGTTCTGCACCCGAGGCGATTTCGCGACCTATGTACGAGCAGTTTGTCGCACATTTGGCAACCTACATCGAGCGGCCCGTAGTTTGTGGCAAGTTTGGTGCCGATATGCAGATTGAGTTGCTCAACGATGGACCTGTAACGATTATCATAGATTCGAAACAGAGAGAGTAATACCTAATTAATATATTATGATGAAAAAACTTCTATTATTGATAGTCGCACTTACTATGACAAGTGCTGGCTATCGTGCAGTAGCTTGGGGCGGTTCGGGTCACTCCGTAATTGCCTATATCGCCGAGCATAATCTTACGCCACAGGCAAAGCAAAAGTGCCGTGACTATCTCCACCACACCTTGCCATATCACGCATCGTGGATGGACTATTGGCGTTTCTATGAGCCATTTGCTGCAACATCGTCGTGGCACGGTGTGCCGGTTGGCAAGAACAATCTGCATATTGAGAGCAACGTAAACAATGCTGCTCGCCAAATCAAACGCATCTGCCGTGAGATGAAACGCTACAAAAAGATGAAGGACTCGATTGTTTGCGATAACCTGAAATATCTTATCCATATGGTGGGTGATATGCACTGCCCAGTTCATACCAAGTATGTGGAGGAGCCGCAATACAAGCAGGGTAAGATTTTGCGTAAGGGCAAAACCGATAAGTTCCACGCCTATTGGGACCAGTCGCCCGATATCTACAATCCGAAGTGGAATGTTGAGGACTATCGCAAAAATCTTGATACGCTGACAAAGGAGGAGATTGCTGCAATTTGTAGCGGTACGGTAGATGATTGGGCTACGCAAAACGCACGCGAAATGCGAGAGATATATGCTCTGCTTCCGCTCAACGAGGAGGTTACCGAGTTGCCCGAAGAGAACCACGCCCGAATGAAGGCTATCTGCCATCAACAGTTGCAACGAGGTGGCTATCGATTGGCTCACATATTAAACGAAATTTTCAAAAAGTAGGAGGGTAGGCTATGAAATATATGAAGATAACACTCGTAGTCGCTGCTGTAATGTTTGCAGCCGAGGCTTTTGCGTGGAATAGACTTGGCCACGAGACTATCGCCGTATTGGCAGAGCGTCACCTTACACCAAAGGCGAAAGAGCAGTGCCAAACGATTTTGGGAGGCTCGTTGCGTGATAATGCAATGTGGTTGGAGCCGCTTTTCCGTCAGGAGGAGGAGACCAAATATACTGCTGCGTGGCAGTATGCAGTGCTCGATGGCAATTTGCGTTCCGTATCGAAAAAGGATGGCGTAGCGGCGTTGGAACGTTGCAAGGAGGTGCTTGCCAATCGTGCGGAGCATAGTGATTCTACCGTTGTTGCAGCCTTGCGTACGGTGATATATGTTATGGGCGATGTCCACAATATTGCACACATTCGTATTGCCAACATCCCGCAATCGAAAAAGAGCTTTGTATTCTACATCTCGAATGGCCGTAAGGGCAAGAAGTTCGCTAAATCAAAGACCACTTGGCGACGTTTTTGGGATGCGTCTATAATCAATCGTCACCGAGTATTTACGCCCGAGTTGTATGCCGAGGATGTGGATTTGTGCCACGGTGAGCGTCGTGCGGAGTTCCAGAAGGGCTCGATTCGCGATTGGGCTGCCGATATGGGCCGAGAGTGTAAGCCGTTGTATGAGTGGGCGGTGCCGGAGTATGTGATGTCGCGTGAGCAATCTCACCTGATGGAGTTGCCACAAGACCGCTGTCTGGCTCGTGCAGGTTATCGATTGGCGGCACTGCTTAACGAGGTATTCAAATAGTAATTTTATAATATAAAAATAGAGGTGAAACGATTTTTTTTATTTGCGTGTCTGTTGTTGGCGTTTGCAAATGAGGCCTTCGCTTGGGGTCGTATGGGACACTACGTTGCAGCCGAGATTGCCGAGCGACACTTGACACCGGAGGCAAAACGAAACATTGAGCGTTACACAAAAGGTACACCGCTTGCCGAATATTCGTTGTGGATGGATGAAGTTGCAAAGCAGGAGCCTTACAAAACGCGTTTGCGTGGTTGGCACGCCTCGATTGCCGATACGGAGTGCAACTCGCCACAGATTGTCCGCCAAACGCATCGTAAGGGTCGCGATGGTGTGACTGCTATGGAGTATTTTGCCGAGCTATTGCCTAATCGTGAGCAGTTGAGCGACTCGGTTGTGTTGGCCGCTATCAAGTGTATTGTGCATATTGTTCCCGATTACCACTGCCCGCTGCACGTTCGTTATACGGATGTAGGAAATGCCGGTCATCATAAGGTAAAGTTCTTCGGTAAGGATATGACATACCATAAGGTGTGGGATACTGGCGTGTTGGCAAAGGGGCGTCAGATTGACGACTATAAAAAGTATGCCGATTTACTCGACACCTATACTCCGAAGCAGATTTCACGTGTAACTGCTGGCTATGCACAAGAGTGGTTCGAGAGCGTTGCACGCAAAGTCCGCCCAATGGTTTACACCGTAAAAGAGGGTAACAGATTGGAGGACGAGTGGGTACAGAAGGTGTTGCCTATCGGCGAGGAGTTGGTTCGTGAGTCGGGCTATCGCTTGGCAAAAGCACTCAATATGTTGTTTGGCGACGAGAAACCTAAAAAGAAGAAGAAAAAGTAGTTCGATGGTGATAAAAAATATGGGTTGCTTCCGCGAAGCAACCCATATTTTTTATGTTCGGTTGTTGTGAATTACAACTTTGGACCAGCTGCAACCAAAGCCTTACCAGCCTCGTTTGTAGTGTACTTGCCGAAGTTCTTGATGAAACGGCTTGCCAAGTCCTCTGCCTTCTTCTCCCACTCTGCTGCATCAGCATAAGTGTCGCGTGGGTCGAGGATTGCAGGGTCAACACCTGGAAGTGCTGTTGGAACCTCGAAGTTGAAGATTGGAATCTGCTTGGTTGGAGCCTCCAAAATTGCACCATCGAGGATAGCGTCGATGATACCGCGTGTATCCTTAATCGAGATACGCTTGCCTGTACCATTCCAGCCTGTGTTTACGAGGTATGCCTTCGCACCGCTCTTCTCCATACGCTTAACCAACTCCTCTGCATACTTTGTTGGGTGCAACTCCAAGAATGCCTGACCGAAGCAAGCCGAGAATGTTGGAGTAGGCTCGGTGATACCACGCTCGGTACCTGCCAACTTTGCGGTGAAGCCCGACAAGAAGTAGTACTTGCACTGCTCTGGGGTCAAAATCGAAACTGGAGGCAATACGCCGAATGCATCAGCCGAGAGGAAGATAACATTCTTTGCAGCTGGAGCAGCCGAAACTGGAGTAACGATGTTGTTGATGTGGTAGATAGGGTACGAAACACGAGTGTTCTCGGTTACGCTCTTATCGTTGAAGTCGATTTTGCCCTCTGCATCAACAGTTACGTTCTCCAAGAGAGCGTCACGCTTGATAGCGTTGTAGATATCTGGCTCTGCCTCCTTGTCAAGCTTGATAACCTTTGCGTAGCAACCACCCTCAAAGTTGAAGATCCCGTTGTCGTCCCAGCCGTGCTCGTCGTCGCCGATAAGCTGACGCTTTGGATCGGTTGAAAGGGTAGTCTTACCTGTACCCGAAAGACCGAAGAAGATAGCGGTCTCGCCCTTC
>JAZRCC010000232.1:0-4735 GCA_045635405.1 Alistipes sp. | reverse complement strand
CTGCGAGCCACTTCTTCCAACGACCCGACTCGTCAACCAATGCGGTGAGAACGTCGGTGATGTGCGAAAGCATAGCCACGCGACCCTCTGCATAGTACTCCTTCTCCTTCTGTTCGAGCTCCTTCAAAGCCTCGTACTCGCCGATAGTGAACTCTGGACCTACGTTTGCACCACCCATACCGCACAAAGGATAGTCTTGTGGGTTGCTTACGCCGTCGGTGTAGTGACCCTTGATAACGCTGCCGAGAGGCTTAACCTTTGCGGTGAGCTTCTTTGCAACCTCGCCATCGAAGAGGGTAGTGTGAAGGTCGGTACCAACCTTACCTACGATGAAGCAAGGCCATACGTCAGCCAAACCAACAGCTGCCAAACCCTCCTTCAACTCTACGAGGAATGTGTCGAATACGCTGTCGTCAGCCAAACCACCGTGAACCTCCTCGGTACCTACCTCGTAAGAGATCTCTGGGTAGTTGTTCTTGCGACGATAGTCCTCACAGTGCTTGATGAGCTCTACGGTACGACGAACTACCAAGTGAATATCGATAACCTCGCCCTTTGGTACGTTGATATCAACGGTTGGGTCAACGTGGATAAGGTCGTAACCGGCAGCGATAGCAGCCTCGAACGAAGCCTTTACTGCGTTCATTGCACGCTCGGTCTCCCACTTCTCGACATTCTGCTTATCCTTCAACCAAGGACCACCGTGGTCAACAGCAACGATGCAGTCGCCTGTGAAGTTGATAGCCTCGCACTCCATCTTAACAACCTTTACGAAGTCGGCTGCGGTCATACCTGTATAACCACCGTCGGTGTCGATCTGGTTGAGGGTTGCTGCGAAGTAGATAGGTGCATTGTTACGCTTTGCCGAGCGAATCGAAGCACGGATAACTGCTGTCGAGTTTGGACAAGCAGCGAAGATTGTACGCTTTACGCCTGTTTCAGCCTCCAATTCGGCCATACGTTTCAAAAGACGTTCTGTTTTAGCCATAGTTTTTTTGTTTTAAAAGTATGTTAAATAAATGATTTAGAGCTATTTGCTTTCTCGTTGCAACTTTGTTGCACACTATTCAAGGCAAAGGTAATAAATTTTTTTCTAAAAAGTTACGATTTCCCGTATAATCGACTGTTTTTTTAACAAAAAACAACTAAAAGAGAGATGTGGCAGTGGTGGGAGTGTGGTGGGGTGCAGCGATGCAACGTAAAGGGGGTTGGTGATTTGGGATGGTTGTTGCAAAAACTCGGCAATAATGTTGGAAAACAGAAAATATTTGCTAACTTTGCAAAGTCTATTGCTTGTTCGTCGGTGAGGTTTTGGCGGCGATGTGAGGGCAAAAGATAGATGCTAAATTAAATTTACTATTATGGTAATTGAGGGTAATTTCGATGATATTCGTGCATATCGCGACGATGAAATTCCGGCGGCTATCGAACGAATAGTTGCAGATCCGCTGTTGGAACCTGCCGCACGTTATGCATTTCCAGGAGTGGATATCGAGGTTGTAAAGGGAATATTGCGACAGTGCAAAACCACCGACGATATTCAGGCAAAGGTGATGTATCACGTCGTGAATAATATAGTAAAGAGCACCGCATCGAGCTTCGAGTCGATGGGTGCCGAGCGTGTCAAGAGCGATTCGAATGGTTGGCTGTTTATCTCCAACCACCGCGATATTACGCTCGATGCGATGTTGATGCAGTTTGTGCTGTTCCGACACCAACTGCCAACGACAGATATATCGTTGGGCGATAATCTGTTGCGTCCTGAAATTGTATTCGAGATTTGCAAGGCAAACAATATGGTACGCATCATTCGCAAAGATGATGTTTCGCAGCGTGAGTTTTTGGAAAATTCACGTCACCTTGCTGAGTATATCCGTTTGCGAATTGTTCAGGAGGGTCGCTCGTTGTGGATTGCACAGCGTAATGGCCGTACCAAGGATGGCTACGATATGACCGAGCCGGGACTTATCAAGATGTTCACGTTGAGCGGAACGTGCAATTTCGAGGAGGATTTTGCAGAGTTGCATATCGCCCCTGTGGCAATCTCCTACGAGTTTGAGCCGTGCGATGTGTTGAAGGCAATCGAGTTGTGCCGTCGTCAGAGCGAGGTGCCATACCACAAGGCTGAAAACGAGGATTTGATAAGTATCCTTACGGGCTTGAAGTCGTACAAGGGTGCGATAAATATGACCTTCTGCGAGCCTATTCGCCGTGAAGAGTTGCACGCAATTGCCGAGTTGCCACGTGTAGAGCAGTGTAAGGCTCTTGCCGAGTTGATAGATACCCGCATACACTCCGAGTATAAACTCTATGCCAACAACTATATCGCCTACGATATGTTGCACGCATCGGAGCAGTTCTCATCGAAGTATGATGCGGTCGATAGAGAGCGTTTCGAGCAGCATTTGGCAAAGGCTCGTGAGGCGTTTGCAGCAGCTGGTGTCGATGTTGAGTGTGCATACGCTTTCCTCTTGGGTATTTACGCCAATCCGGTGGAGGCGAAGTTGAAATATTAAATAGTTCGGAGTATGAGAAAGTTCTGGTGGTGGTTTATTGTCGTGGCAATTATCGGTATCTCGATTTTTGTCTATATCCGCTTCTATTTTGTCTTTGGCGAGGGCGTAAAGACGGGCGAGTTGAACTACGTTGTGCGTAAGGGCCTCCTCTTCAAAACCTATGAGGGCAAGTTGATTCAGGCGGGTTTGCGTTCGCGAACAGCGGGTACTGTGCAATCCTACGAATTTGAGTTCTCGGTCGAGAAGCAATCTGTTGCCGAGCAGCTGATGTTGCAGGGCGGTAGAGTTGTGGAGTTGCACTACAAGGAGTACTTCGGAGTCTTGCCGTGGAGAGGTTTTACACGATTTGTTGTCGATAGCATTATCGTGAAAGGAATAAACAATGTAGAACCTCGCCACATAGATAAGAAGTTTGAAGGGGTGCAAAACGAGGCGTAAATCACTCTTCGACATAACCAAAACAGATGGGGTTGGCTATTTATTAGCCAACCCCATTTTTGTAGGATGCAACTCCGTTATTTCGACTCTCGGCGACGCAGGAACAGATGTTCGAGCAGCAAGACGATGAGGATTCCGACAACAAATGCGTTGCCCAATATCGGACGCAATAGCGACGGAATAGCACTCAACATCGAGGCTGGTGCGAAGGTCATAATGACGGTAATCATTACGGGCACAGCCAAAATCATACCCTCACGGAACGATGTTACACCTTTGGTCTCTTCGAGCAGATGAAATCCTGCGGCAAGTTGTGTTGCCATAAGATATAGCAAAACGATGCCCATAATCGGTGCCGGTATGGTGAGCATAACGGCTACAACATCGGGCAGGAGAGCGATTACCAACATTGCTATGGCAGCCGGCAATATCGTATAGCGGGAGGCACACGATGTCGAGGCAACCACGCCCGGCGAAAGCGAGTAATCAACAGGTCCGATAACTCCTGCCGCACCACACACGATGTTCATTATGCCGGTAATCAAAAGTCCTCGGTTTTGGCGACGCTCCATCTTGTCGGCACCAACCACCTCGCCAAGTGACTGTACCGAGCCGGCCTGATTTATGAGGAGGGCGATGTAGCAGAAGAGGAATGCAATAATCAGTCCGGCGTCAAATTTCATCGAGCCCAAAACAGGCGTTAGCGGGTGACTATCTGCCACAAATTCGGTAGGGAATTCGGTGATGGCATAGAAGAGCAGCGAGCCGAATACCATCGAGAGAATGACCACCATCGTCTTCCATACGCCACGCAGTAGGTCGTTGGCGGTAGCCATTGCAATCGTAAAGACGATGAGCAAGATGAAGGATGTCAGCGAGTTGGCTGCACCTCCGAAAATCATCCCGACAATAGGCTTGGCAATGGTGAACGATATTAAGAACAGAATCGATGCAACCACACGTGGCGTGAATATGCGTTGGATGTATTGCAGTACTCGGCACGCAGCACACAGCGTAATGACTACGCCACCAATCGCAATTGATGTGTAGATACTCTCGGTCGTGTGGCCCTGTTGTGTCGCTGCGATAATACCCATCAGCAGTACGGCTGCGGGGCCCGCAATCAAGGGCATACGATGACCCCACAGCACCTGCAAAATCATCGTAAAGCCCATCAGTGCAAACAACTTTTGAGTGTAGGCGACCATCTCGCCCGCAGGAGCGATAAAGGTGCTGGTGAGCACTACGGGGATGGCTATCATCAGCCACTGCAGGCCGTAGAGCACCAGTTCGCCCAACTTCGGACGGTCGTCCAAACCATATCGTAACTTCATCGGCATAGACTATTGGTTAGCGGCCTCTTGAATTAACTTCTTGGCGAGTTCAGGGTTGTCGGTCGTGATGTAATCGACACCCATCGCAATCACGTCACGAAGTTTCTCCTCGTCGTTCACGGTCCATACATTTACGGTCAGACCCAACTTGTGGCACTGCTTAATCCACTTTGGCTTCTTTTTAAGCACGTCGTATTTGTAGTCGATACCGCTGATGCCCATACCCTTGATGTAGGCTGGGTCGTAGTCGCCATTGAGGTATGCGATAGGTGTCCCCTCTGGGGCAAGACGCTTCAACTCGAAACATACCCAAGGGCGGAATGCGATATACTCAACCTGCTTCTCCAAGCCATATTTTGCCACCATAGCAATGGTCTTCTCGACGATTTCGGTTTCGAGTGCAGGTGTTGCGTGCTTCTTAATCTCGATGATGAGTTTTGTGTTCGG
>JAZRCC010000231.1:0-3770 GCA_045635405.1 Alistipes sp. | reverse complement strand
TTGTCGATGCGGTGACCCTCCACGGCCATCACAATAAAGCGGATGTTGTGAGACGTTATCTCATCGCCCTTTTTGAGGAAGTTGCGTTTGATTTCGAGCATCAATCCTGCGATGGTCTCGGCACGACCCTGCACATCTTCGAAGAGCGTGTCGTCGAGTTGTAACACACGCAACATATCGATAATGTGGGTCTTTGCCTCGAAGATGTATGTATTCTCATTCAATCGTTGATAGAAGCTCTCCTCAACGTCGCTCTCGTCGGAAATCTCGCCTACGACCTCCTCCAAGATATCCTCCAAAGTTACCAAACCCTGTGTGGCACCATACTCATCGACAACGATTGCCATATGCACCTTGTCGGCACGGAAATCCTCCAACATCGAGTTGATTTTCTTGTGCAGAGGTACCATATATGGCTCGCGTATCAAACTTTGCCACCCGAAGTCGTCACCACGGTTGGCGTGCTCGGTCAAATCCTTAACAAAGAGCGTTCCCTTGATATTATCGAGGCTGTCGGCATAGACAGGCAGTCGTGAATAGCCCGACGAGATGATGATTTCGCGTACCTCGCTGAATGTCATCGTCTGCTCTACCGCCACGATATCCATTCGTGGACGCATAATCTCCTCGACCTCTCGTGATGCGAAGTTGACAATTCCCGACAAAATCTTCTGCTCCTCACTCGACGAGCCGGTTGCCATATCGACGGCATCGGCCAAATCCTCAATCGAGATATCGACATTGTGTTGTGCCATCTCGCCAATACGATTGCTGACGCGAACCAATGCGTAGGAGAGTGGGTACAGCAACCAACGCATCAAACGCAGTGGTTGCGATACGGCCAAAGCGATAGATAGATTTTTGCTCTGTGCAAACATCTTTGGCAAAATCTCGCCGAACAGCAGCAAGAAGAATGTCACCAATACACCATTCACCAAGAACTTGTAGTGGTGGAACGTGAATAGGTCGTCGATTATGTAGGTCGATATGACGACAATGCCGATATTGACCAAGTTGTTGGCAACCAAGATGGTGGCAAGCAACATATCTGGCTTTTCGAGTAACTTTATGGCACTGTCGGCAGCGATACTCTCACTCCGTTTAAGTCGTCGTATATCGGCGGGCAGAAGCGAAAAGTATGCAACCTCCGACGATGATACGACGCCCGAAATGAAGAGCAGCACAATCTCGACGGCAATCATAAAGATTACCTGCACATCAAATCCGTTGAATGTTACGATAGACTCCATAGAGTTCGGCATTTAGAATAGTTTGAGTGTAGTGCTGTCAGCAACTTCGGCAGTTGCATCGTCGTCGTTTAAGGCCTCGACCTTAATGACGTTACCTTTGCCTTGTATCTCGGTTATGAGTTTGTATTGACGACGCTTGTAGGCAGGTGTGCTGCGGCTATTCTGAATGTCGTAGTACGAACGGGTCGATTTCGGAATGGTGATAGGCTCTGTCGAACGCGCAGGAATCTCAACCTCCGAATCTTTATACTCAACCTCCGCTACCTCCGTATCACTCTGCTTCTCCGTTACGGTTGTGACCGTTTGCTCTTGGTTGAGCACGCTCTGCTCGGTCGCAGGGTGGTCTGTCTCGGACTCATCGATGCCCGATACGGTTGGCTCATCCTGTTGCTCGGTGTGAGGCGTTGCATCGTCACTCGGCTCAACGCTCGACTCTGCCGTAGCGGGTTGCTCTGTTAGCTGCACCATAGTCGGCGGCTCCTCGATGTGGAGGAACTCGGTCTCGATATCGGTAACTTGTGGAAATCCGCTGACAACGATTATTATTTCGAGTTGGTCATCCAAATCGGGCTTAATGCTCGTTCCCCAGATGATGCTGGTGTTGTCCGTATAGTTGCCTTTTGGCGGACGTGTCAATTTCTGAATATAGTTCAGTGCATCGTTTACGTCGCTCATAATCAACTTGTCGGGCGACGAGGTGGCGAAGTTTATCAAAACCGACTGTGCCCCCTCGATGGATGTGCCACCAAAGAGAGGGGATAGAATAGCCATATTTATCGCCTCCTCGACACGCTTGTTGCCAACGGCACACGCCATACCCATAACAGCACAGCGGCTCTTGCGGATGACTTTGCAGACATCCGAGATATCGACGCTGACCAGGTCACTCTGCGTAAGGGCGATGTCGGCAATACCTTTGGCTGCGAGTGCTACGACATCGTTGCCTTTGTTGAAGGCTGCGTGAACGGGCAGGTGTTTGTAGAGTTCGATGATGGTTTCGTTACGCAAGAAGATAAATGTATCAACCGCATCAGCCATAGCATCGATACCCTCTTTTGCCTGCTTGTAGCGGTGTGTACCCTCGTTTTTGGACGGGGTAGTAAGTATGGCAATCGTCGGGATGTCGAGTTGGTGTATCATCTTGGCGATAACGGGAGTTGCACCCGTACCCGTACCGCCACCCATACCTGCGGTGAGGAATATCATATCGGGTTTGTTGGTCAGTATGTATTCGCGAATCTCGTCGAGCGACTCCTTTGCCTTCTCTGCTCCAACTTGTGCATCGTTGCCCGCACCCTTGCCATCACCCATACATATCTTTTGGTGTGGTTGCAGCGGACTCTTATCGAGGGCCTTGATATCGGTGTTGCAAATCAACAGATTTACCCCCTTGATACCCATATTCCAGATATAATCGACCGAATTGCCGCCGGCACCACCGACGCCAATAACCATTATGCGTGCAGCTATGCTCTGCACCTCGGGTTTGTTTTGCTGAAAAATGCTATATAAACTCATACTCTCTCCTTCTTATAACACGTCGTTGCCATTGTCGTTGTAGCCGAGCACTTTGGTAATAAGCGTCTGCAAGAATCGATTGCCACTCTTTTTAGGTTTTGCACTCGGCTTTGGAGGCTCTTTTGTTACACCATCCTCCTTCTCCTTTGTCTTTTCGTTTTTGTCGCTCTTGCCCTCCTTTGTCGGCCCGATAGACGTATCGTTTACACTCTCCTCTGTGGGGGATTTCTCGTTTGAGGTCGGTGGGGTAACTATTTTACTCTCCGCTTCCTCCTTTTTTGGTTGGTTTATCGGACTCTTCGCAGGCGGAGGTGTTTCGAGCTGTGCTCCACCGGTATGTGTTGTCGAGTCGGGATGTTGAACTTCAAGATTGTTTACGATGCAAGGTCTTTTGCCGTAACAAGCGATTGCAACAGCGGCGGTCTCTGCCGATGAGCCGATAACCGAAGCCGACTCTTTGGTCAGACCGTAATACTCCTTGACGATGCGTACCGGCATTTTGAGCTCTCGGGCAAAGAGCTTATCGATGCCACTAATATTTGCCACGCCACCCGTGAGGATAATGCCCGACTTGATAGTGTTGGCAAGACGCGAGTAGTGCAACTCTTCGAGTACAAAACCGGCGATGTCGCACAATCGAGCCTCGATGATGGCTGCAAGGTTGTAGAGAGCAAACTGCTCCTCCTTGTGTGAGCCTATCTTCGGGATTTTGAATACATCGTTTTCGCCTATGCCGTCACGCATTGCGGTGCCATAGTTGCGTTTGATATTGTGGATATGTCGCTTCGAGATACCGATTGAGGCGATATCTTCATCGATGGCGTTGCCACCGATTGGGAGCGATGCAATGTGACGCAGTTTGTTCTTATAGACAATCGACACGTCGGTGGTTCCGCTGCCTATATCGACAATAGCTGCACCATCTTCCCACTCGTCCTCCGACAACAGCAGGTGTGGCTGGGCTATGGGGTTGATAATGACCCTATCTTTGATTGTGATATG
>JAZRCC010000230.1:0-3952 GCA_045635405.1 Alistipes sp. | reverse complement strand
GGCGAGAGCTTTCCGAGCGAAACACTCTCGGCGTGCTTTGTGAGCGGTGCCAAGGGACGAGCCGTAGTCATAAACGGTTTTGATAGAGTGGATGCTCCTGCTGCAGCGTCGGATGGCTTTCATAACGAGTTCGATAGCGGTGTTGCCTACCTCAAAGATTACTCCTATGCAGGGCAGCAGCGTGTGTTTGACGCAAGTCGTCGTCGCGAAAAGAGTACCCTCCGAGCCTTTGGTGCATCGGGTGAGGAGCATATAGGCTCGGTCTGTGGAGGTAATAGTTTTGACTATGCTTACACACACGGCAAGAGCCTTGTGGCGAATGGTTATTCGTTCGTATCGTGCAGTCGTGCCGCAATAGAGAGTGGCGAAGTGGCTCTGCACGGCTACGATGTTGTAGATTTGATTTTGGGTAAGCAACGTCGCACCCGAATTAGCAACGCCGAACCTCGATACGCTTGCTTCCCGTTGGCGATGCAACAACGATTGCGAAGCTATCTGGCAGCGGGTGGAACTCTCTTTGTGTCGGGTGCCTACGTCGGTTACGACCTCTTCGAAGATGCTGCAGCAACGGATGCCGATCGTCGATTTGCTCGCGAAGTTCTGCACTTCGATTATCTCGATTTCAACGCCTCGCGTTCGCCGATAATCACTACAAAAAGCCGTATGAGAGGTGTATTTACGGCTGCCGATTATACGATTTGTCGCCACTATTGTCCCGATTTTTATGCGGTAAATTCGACCGATGCACTCAAACCAACGAAAGAGTCCTCGGCTCTGATGTTCTATGCCGACACACGATTGACTGCTGCTGTGGGGTGTGCCGGGCGAGGTGCTACGATAGTTTGCGGCTTCCCATTCGAGGCTGTGATGAAAAGCGAAGAGCGTGATGCTCTGATGTCCGATATTTTGAAATACCTAAAACCTGATATTAAATAGTATGAAAAGAGTCTTTTTAACATCCCTATTTGCTCTGATTGCCGTTGTTGCTGTTATGGCACAAAAAGCAGAGTTTGCTATCATTCCACGTCCGTTGGAGATTGTTGCAGTCGATGGGGTTTATCAACTTACACAGAAGTCGGTTGTCAATTACGACGATTCGCAACTCGATTTTGTTGCTCGCTTGTTTGCCGAGAAGGTCGATAAATCGGTAGGTATTACGCTCTCCGTTAAGAACAAGTTGTCGAAGTCGAGCGGTATTTCGCTTATGATTGACACGGCGAAATTTGCCGACGAGGAGTATTCGCTCACCATCGGACGACGTCGTATTGCCATTGTGGGCGGCTCTCCAAAGGCTGTATTGTATGGCTTGCAGAGCCTTCGTCAGTTAATTGTTGCTGCTCCTACAACGCCAAAGGGTATAATGCTCAATGCGGTTGCTATCCACGACAAGCCAGCGTTCGCATATCGAGGCACGATGTTGGATGTGTGTCGCCATATATTTACGGTCGAGCAGGTAAAGACCTTTATCGATATGTTGGCACTGCACAAAATCAACCACTTTCATTGGCATTTGACCGATGATCAGGGTTGGCGTATCGAGATTAAGCGTTATCCGGAACTTACCCGCATTGGCTCGATGCGTGATGAGACCGCTGTTGGTCGATACCACATCACAAAACGCAAAGATGGTGTGCCTTATGGTGGCTATTTTACACAAGAGCAGGTGCGTGATATCGTAAAATATGCAAGCGACCGCTATATTACGGTTATTCCCGAAATTGAGATGCCTGGTCACGCAGTTGCTGCACTTTCATCTTATCCATATTTGGGTTGCACAGGTGGCCCATATAAGGTGCGTACAACGTGGGGTATCAGCAAAGAGGTGTTCTGTGCGGGTAAGGAGAGTACCTTCGAATTTATAGAGAATGTGCTTGCGGAGGTTATCGAGCTCTTCCCTTCGAAATATATCCACATCGGTGGCGATGAGTGTCCTAAAAATGCGTGGAAGGTGTGCCCTGCTTGTCAAAAGCGTATCGCCGACGAGGGTCTTGCCGATGAACATCAGTTGCAGAGCTACTTTATGCAACGAGTAGAGAAGTGGCTCAATGCTCGTGGTCGCAACATTATCGGTTGGGATGAGATTTTGAAGGGAGGTATCACCAAGAGTGCTACCATTATGGCGTGGAATGGCACACATATCGGCACCCAGGCTGCAAAGTTGGGTAATAAGGTGATTATGTCGCCAAAGTTCCACTGCTACATTGACTACTACCAGACTATGGAGCCGGAGAAGAATAATGAGCCATTGGCAAATGGTCGCAAACGTCAGCTGCCCGTAAGCAAAGTCTATTCGTTGGACCCTTGCGAAGGTCTGAATAGCGAGGAGCTAAAGGGCGTTTTGGGTGTTCAGGCAAACCTTTGGACTGAGTATATTCCTACGTTCGGACACGCTATGTATATGGCACTGCCACGTTTGGCTGCTTTGTGCGAGGTGGGATGGTCATACCCTCGCAAGGATTATGCAGATTTTGCAAAACGAATGGAGACGATGCGTAAGATTTACGACATCGAGGAGTATCGTTACGCACCATATATGTTTCAAGGAGTAGAGTAGTGAAGCGTTTTTCGTCACATATACTGCAAACGGTATCAATGCCGCTCGGAATCTTGTTGGGGGCTCTGTTTTGTCGACAAATAGAGCTCCTCGACAAGTGGTGTAACCATATGATTACACCCGTGATGATTGTGACAATGTTGTTTTTCAACTTTTGTCGTGTCAATCTGCGAAGTATGCGACCAAGTTTTATGTATGTGTGGCTGTTTGCTTTTCAGATTTTAGGTGCTATTGTGCTCTATTATTCGCTCGTGGTGTTTGACGAAACCGTAGCACAAGGGGCGATGATTTGTGTCTTGGCACCGATAGCAATGGCTGCGGTGGTGATAGGCTCGATGTTGGGTGCTTCGGTCGAGAAGATGGCGACATATACGTTGTTATGCAATATTGGCACAGCCGTTTTCGCACCGATGGTCTTGACGCTGGCGGGTAATGGCGACTGCTCGTTTATGCAGATAGCCTCGCGTATCGTACCGCTGCTCATAGTGCCGTTTGTGGTGGCACAAATATGTCGATTTACTACGCCGAGAGTTGCCCAATGGTTTGCATCGCATAGCCAACTGTCGTTCTATATATGGTTGGCATCGTTGGTCGTGATTATTGGTCGTACAACGTCGTTTATCATCGATTTTGGCTCTACGCAACGCCTGACTACGCTGACGTTGGCTCTTATCGCCGGGGTAGTCTGCGTATCGCAATTCGCAGTAGGTCGCATTATCGGAGGACGATTTGGGGACGAGTCGGCCGGACGACAAGCGTTGGGTCAGAAAAACACCATTCTGGCGGTGTGGATGGCACAGTCGTTCCTCAATCCGTTGGCCTGCATTGCACCAACTGCCTATATCGTGTGGCAAAATGTTATCAACTCATACCAAATATATAAATATAATCAAAAATGAAGATTGGAGAGATAGATTTTGGCGAACAAGCGGTATTTCTCGCCCCGATGGAGGATGTAACAGACCCCTCGTTTCGCTATATATGTAAGCGATTTGGGGCCGATATGGTCTATACGGAGTTTATCTCTTCGGATGGGTTAATTCGCGATGCACGCAAGTCGCTGGCAAAGTTGGAGATAAACGACTTCGAGCGACCTGTCGGTATTCAGATTTATGGCAATCAGATTGAGCCAATGGTCGAATCGGCACGTATAGCCGAGCGGGCAAATCCCGATGTTATCGATATCAACTTCGGCTGCCCGATGAAGAAGATTGCGGGTCGTGGTGCAGGCTCGGGTATGATGCGTGATGTGCCATTGATGGTCGAGATGACACGACAAATCGTCAACGCGGTAAAGAAACCTGTTACGGTCAAAACCCGATTGGGATGGGATGAGGAGTCGAAAAATATCGAGGAGATTGCTCTGCGTTTGCAGGATGTCGGTATTGCAGCACTTAC
>JAZRCC010000229.1:0-3414 GCA_045635405.1 Alistipes sp. | reverse complement strand
GATGCTGAAATAGCGACCAATTGCACTATTTGTAAGGTTCTGCGTGTAGCCCGAGCCGGTGCTTCGAATGAATGATGTATTCTGGTTGGCAACATCGTTTACACCAATCTGAATTTCGCCACGCTGGTTGCGGAACACCTTTTTACCCAAATAGAGGTTGCAGAGCAGATAGTTCTCGTCGTAATCATCCGTAAAGCCGATATTCTGCACATACGAACACGATGCGGTGAAGGTAAAGCCCTTCCAGAATACCCACTTGATAGTACCCGTAGCGGTGTGCGAGAAGTAGTTGTTCTTCTTGTTTATGCCCGCATTGTTCTTGGCAGCAGCCGTATTCCAGGCTTGGCTGTATGTACCATCCCACGATAAGGTAAAGTCGATATTCTCGGAGATATTGCTACCCAATGTAACCGAAGCGTCGTATCCGATATTCTTTGCAAAGTTCTGGGTGTAGATGTGCTTTACCATATCGTCAGCCGATGCGTAGATGGCTGTCGGGATAATCGAGTAGTTTACACCCGCACGAAGGTTGAGGTTGCACTTCATAAACGAGAGTGGCAGACCGAGGCTGATATGGGTACGTAAATTCCAATATCCGCTCATATTTTCGTACGACGTAATACGTTGAGGCTTGTAGTAGTCGCCTGTCGAATTTTTAGGAATTTCGACATTGCCAAAACTATCCAACTCGAAACCCGTAGGGCAGTAGAGCGTCGATGACGAGATGTAGTCTTGCTGGTTCTGCATCGAGAACATCCACATAAACGTACGGCCTTTGGCAATATTCGAGTGTACGTAGTGGAAGTTGATACGGTGCGAGAACGCAGGTTTAAGCTCCGTATTACCGATACTCAAATATTGAGGCGACGAAACGTCGAATATGTTCTGCAACTGTGTTACGGATGGTGCATCGGTGTAGGAGCGGAAGAATACACGAATCGAGTTCTCCTTGTTGAATGCGTAGTTTACCATCGCAAAGTAGGTGAAGTCGTTGAGCGTGCGGGAGATTTTATCGGATTGACCGCCAACGATATCGCCCTCCAACGACGAACGCTGGTAATAGACATTTGCAACAATTGTATTCTTGTTCTTCGAGTAGCGGAAGCCAGGGCCCAAGCGGTGTACCATATAGCCGCTCGTGTTGCGACGGGTCATTGTCGCATTGACTTGACGATTTGCATCGCTGAAATCGGCAGCCGTATAGAACGCCTTTTGATCCTTATCCTCATCCTCGTAGCTTACACGATATTGGAAGCTGAATTGCGAATTGGCACTAATCGGCTCGTTGTACGTAAGCGAACCACGCAACTGATACTCACGCGTAGGTGCCGTAATATATTGGTATATCGGCGAGTAGAGCAGCGGATTGTTTATCATATCGTGCCAATCTTTGCCATCGCCAAAATAGTCATCCCACTCGCTGCTGTAAGGGTCGAGTGCAGCCGCCTCGTTCGACGAGATTTTTCGTGTTGAGTGGTTGTCACGATAGCTGATACGACCATCGACCGTCAGCGTACGACCCGGCTTGCCGAGTTTTACACGGTACTGCAAGAACTCGAAGAAGTTGATGCCGTATCGGTTTGTCTCGTTGTAGTCGTTAAGGTAGAGCAGGCCACTCTCGCCATATTGATAACCCTCGTTGGTCGAAACGGGGTCGTAGCCCTGATAGCTGAAATTCGTACGCGACATCAACGATTGGTTACGCGAAATCTTCCAGTCGAAACGGATATTCAGACGGTGGTTGTTGTTGGTGGTCTCCGAGTTGCCATATTTGTGGAGGATATCCTCTGGCGATGGGTACTCGTACCACGTCTCCTGCTCCGATAGGTTGCTGGTGTTGGTGTTGTTGAAGAAGTAGCTACCTTGGAATTTAATCTGGTCTTTGCGACCCCATACATCGGAGTAGTTAAGACCGATAGAGTTCACCAATGCAACACCATTTTGAGGACGTACCATATATTGACCAAAGCCACGACGACCGCCACCACCTGTCGAGCCGCTTACACCCAAAATATCCTCGAACGAGAAGTTCTGCTGATTGATGTTGTTGAAGAGTGCGATAAGCGATATACGGCTATCTTTTTGGAATACGTTCACGTTACCTCCTGCCGAGTATTTGAAGTTCGATGTTGCTTTGTCGACCTCGGGCTGATATCCCAATCCGGCATACATCTTACCAAATTGCCCCTGACGCATATTCTCCTTTGTAACGATGTTGATGGCCTTGTAACCCTCACCATCGTCCATACCCGAAAATTCGGCTTGGTCGCTCAACTTGTTGAACACCTCGATACGGTCAACCGCCTCTGCCGGCAACGACTTGATGGCGGCACTAACATCCTCGCCGAAGAACTCCTTGCCATCGACAAAGACCTTCTGAACGGTCTCGCCTTGTGCCTCGACAGCACCATTGTTGATGGTGATACCCGGCATCTTTTTGAGCAGACCCTCAACGTCGGCATCGGCAGTCACTTTGAAAGCACCGGCGTTGTAACTCAATGTGTCGCCGTGCTGCGATGCACGCAACGATTTTACCGATGTTACGACAGTCTCGATGCGGGTTGCCTTCTCCTTCATTTTAAGGGTAGGAAGGGTTTGCATCGAGCTATTTACAACAAATGTAGTTGTCAAATCTTCGTAGCCCATACACGTCGCAACCATTGTGTAGTTGCCGTATGTCAATGCCGGTATGGTAGCTTCGCCATCGACGTTGGTAGTGTAGTATCTCTTGTCGGAGGCCTTTGCGGTGAGATATACCTCCAAAACAGCACCGATAACGGCTTGGTTGGAGGCTTTGTCCAAGATTTTGATGTTTACCTTGCCCAACTGTTGTGCAGTTGCTGATATGGCAAGCATTGCACCAATTAGAAGTAGTAATATGCGTTTCACTTTCAAAAATTATTTAGTAGTTCTGTTCTATTATCTGTTTTTTGGGAATTTCAGCCAACTAAAATTCGGGTGCAAAAGTATAAAAAATAATCGTTTCGCCATAGTGGAACTACTGCGAAACGACAAAAAACGAGGGTCAAATAACCTATTCGGCGGATGAATTTGTGACCCACAATTTGAATTCGTGCACTCTTGCCTTTGAAATGATGATTTTTTCGGGCACCTCGACCGCAAGATTGAGCATCAAACGGCTGCCAATCCATACCGATATATCCTTGATTGCACGGCGGGCGATGATGAATTGTCGGTTGGCTCGGAAAAACTCGCTTGTCGGCAAAATTCCTTGCAGCGACTCCAATGTGTGTTCGATAGGGTAGCGTTCGCCGTTGTAGCCATAGATGGATACCCGCTCGTTGAAGGTGTAGCAGAAGGCGATATCTTTATGCGAAATCGGGATGATTTTCTCGCGAAAACGCACAAGGAAGGTTTTGGTTTCGCTGGTCTGTTGATGTACCGTGCGATCGA
>JAZRCC010000228.1:0-4840 GCA_045635405.1 Alistipes sp. | reverse complement strand
GCAATGCCTTTGTCGAGGTGGTGACCAATGCCGAGGGTTCGATGTTGGCGATGTACCACCACGATGCTCTGACGTGCCGACTCGCAAAACCCTCGCCACGAGTGCTGCTACACCACGATTGGAGCAACTACTCGCCTGCGGAGGCTCGCTCGCTGCCACTCTATCCAGCGTTCGAGGAGCAGGCCGATGGCACGCTGCGTTCGATGCTCCACTACAAGGACTACGAGCCGGGCTTCTCGCACTATGGCGTACCGCCCTACATTGCGGGTATGAACGTATCGGCAATAGCCTATAAGACCGACCGTTGGAATATCGCCCGCCTCGAAAACTCGTTCCAGATGTCGGGCGTGATGATTCTCGACGATGTGGCGATGACCGAGGCGGAGGCCGACCACATCATCGCCGAGGCGGAGCGTCGCTTTGCGGGCAATCCGGGTCAGGTTTTGTTTGTGGTGCGTGGCGGCTGCGAGAAGGACAACTCTCGCTTTGTGCCATTCACACAGCAGAGCGATGGCGATTGGCGTGACCTCCACGAACAGGCAACAAACGATATTGTCGTCGCCCACTCGTGGTTCCGTTCGTTGAGCGGTCTCGACTACTCGTCGGGCTTCAACGCCGAGCGGATACTCCACGAGTACGAGGTGGCACTCAACACTGTAATTCAGGCGGAACAGGCCGAATTGTTGGAGCCTATCGTCGAGATTCTCGGCTCGCGATTGGGGTGCAACGCCTCGTCGCTCGCCTTTATCAACCGCCCACCAACCCGCTCAAAACCTATATATATGCGTGTGTGGGAGGCCCGCAAGGCGGATGGTCTGACCTACGACGAGAACGATGCCGAGCAGCAACAGTTCCTCTCGCAAATCACAAAGTATAACGTAACATCTATTGGATAATATGAAGACGCTCATTACAAATAACGACGTTGTGGCTCTCGCTTTCGATGGTGCCGAGTATGTTGCACCGCAGAGCATAACCGTAGCCGATATCGCCGCTGCCACCGCTCGATTTATCACTCCAATCGTGGGGAATCGACTCTTCGATGCTTTGTGCGAGGGTCGCTATCCCGACCTGCTCGAAGAGTACGTTGCACCGGCTCTCGCTATGGGTGTGAGGGTCACGGTGCAGCCATCGCTCAACGTCCGACTCACTACGGCAGGGCTTACCGCACCGAGCAACTCAACCTCCTCGCCACCCTCTGTGGAGGCCTCTGCTGCACTTGCCAACTCTCTCGCCAAGCGATTGCGATACCTCTGCTTGCGACTGTCGCAACACCTCGAAGAGTGCAGCGAGGAGTATGCCGAGTATGACTCCGATAAAAATCCACTAAACCGCTGCTGCATCTATGGAGGGGTTGTTCAGGTACATTAACGCATTGGTGGTGGCACTCATCTCGTTGTTCTCGCCCATAGGGTCGGTAGTGATGTGTGCGTTGCTCTTTATCGCCATCGACTTCGTGACAGGCGTGGCTGCAAGTCGTCGCGAAGCCCTTGGCGAGGGGCGTGAGTGGTACTTCTCGTCACGCGAGGCGTGGCGTACGGTACGCAAATGTGGCTTTGTCGTGGTATCGATAGCGATGATGTGGTTAGTCGAGAGTGCTATTCTCAACTTCGTGGATCTGCACCTGACACGCCTCTTTGCAGGGGTCATCTGTGGCGTGGAGATGTGGTCGTTTCTCGAAAATGCCTCGGTGCTGTCGGACGAGAGACTCTTTACGCTGTTGCGACGCTATGTCCGCCGTCGAGTAGAGAGGGAGGTGGGCGATGAGTAGGCTGCCGAGTCGTGGGCTGCGAAACTGCAACCCCGGAAATATCCGCCGCTCGAACTTCCGCTACGTTGGCGAACGGGAGTCATCTACCGATAGCGAATTCCGACAATTTGTGAGCATAGAGTATGGCTATCGGGCACTCTTTATGCTGCTCCATACCTACATCTCCCGCCACGGCTGCCGCACCATCCGCACCATAATCGAACGCTACGCCCCACCCTCGGAGAACAATACGGCGGCGTACATTCGGAGGGTGACCGAGCGAACAGGCTTCGATGCCGACCGCACCATCGACGACCGCAACCACGACGATATGGTCGCCCTCGCCGCCGCAATCTCAGGGGTCGAAAATGGCACTATGCCCAATATGAAGGAGGTCGAAGCGGGGTGGGAACTTTATGCTGCAACCCTCTAATTCAGTCCAATGATACCCTCGGGGAGGACGAGGTGCATAACCTCCTCGTCGAAGTCGATATGTGAGATAAACTCCTCGGCAGCGGGGACAAGATGCACCGACCCATCGTCGAGTGTTACCTCGAACAGTGGGTTGAGTTCGCTGTCGAACAGATCCGAAATTGTGCCGTTATGCTCGGCAATGATAACTTTGAAGCCTATGAGGTCGTCGAACGTAAACTCGTCATCGTCGATGGCCGCATCCTCCTCCTCGATAAAGATTTCGCAGCCGACAATCATCTCGGCACGTTTCGAGGTGTCGATGTCGGCAAAGCGGGCGGTTGCTGCCTGACCTCGGCGGATAAATTTTTCACAAAAAAGAGGAACAACCAATCCGTCCAGACGAACGAATAGCGGTTGTTCCTCCCAATCGATTCTGTCGGCAAAGTCGTCGTAGAGGTTTAGGTTTACCTCCCCCTCTGCTCCGAAGAGTTTTGTTATACGACCAACTACCAACATCACCTCGGCAGTGTGTTACTCTGCGGCAACCTCTTCTGCTGGCTCGGCAGCCTCCTCGGTTGCCTCTGCCTCGGCAGCTGCTGCGGCAGCCTCTGCCTCTGCCTTCTTCTGTGCGATAGCCTGCTGACGAGCCTCGTTTACTGCTGCCTCGGCAGTCAGACGAGCCTTCTTATCAGCCGATGCAGCCTGTGCGAGCTTGTTTACCTTTGCGGTAACCTTGCCCTCCTTCTCGCCCAACCAAGCGTTGAACTTTGCCTCGGCCTCGGCCTCGGTGAAGGCACCCTTTGCTACGCCACCAAGAAGGTGTTTTTTCATCATTACACCCTTGTACGACAAAATCGCACGAGCGGTGTCGGTAGGTTGTGCGCCCTTCATTAACCAACCCAATGCTTGCTCGAAGTTCAGGTCGATCGTAGCAGGATTCGTGTTAGGATTGTAGGTACCCAACTTCTCGATGAATTTACCATCACGTGGCGCTCTGCTATCTGCAACGACGATGTGGTAGAATGCATAACCCTTCTTACCGTGTCGTGCCAAACGAATTTTAACAGCCATTTGCTTTAAAATTTTAATTGTTAATAAATGCTTTTCACTAACCCACTTTTGTGCGTTAATCGTCGCAAAGGTAGTAAAAATAAACGAATTACAAACTTTTTTGGAGAAATTTTTGGGTTGTGGCTTTGCCACACGGCTTCGCCGATAAGGGTTATTAAGGGTTGTTAAGGGCTGTTAAGGGTTTTTTTGCTTTGGTCGCTCTCCCTAAACTCCCTAAATTCCTTAAACTCCCTAATCTCCCTATCGCAGCGAAAACCCCTAACGGCTCTAACGACCCTAACAGCCCTATCTCGCCATCCTACCCGAGTGCCACATCGAGCACCATCATTACGCCGAAGCCCACCGCGAAGCCGATGGTCGAGATATTGGAGTTTCCGCCCCGTTGTGATTCGGGGATAAGCCCTTCGACCACCACATAGAGCATTGCACCTGCGGCTGCCGAGAGCATATAAGGAAATATGCCGAGTATCTGTTCGATAAGCAGAATGGTCACCACCGAGGCCAGCGGCTCGACAATGCCCGAGAGTGTACCATAGGCGAACGAACGCCAGCGTGAGCACCCTGCGGCACGGAGTGGCAACGAGATTATCGCCCCCTCGGGTACGTTTTGGAGTGCGATACCGAGCGAGAGGGTGGCTGCCATAGCGGTGGTCATCAGCTCCTGACCCGACAGAACGCCCGCCACCACGACACCCACAGCGATACCTTCGGGGATGTTGTGCAGCACGACCGCCAACATCAACATCGAGCGACGGCCGAGTGACGACCCCACACCCTCGGGTTTGTCGTCGCCGAGGTGGAGGTGCGGAGTGAGCACGTCGAGCAGCAGCATAAATGCAAAACCGCCCCATAGACCCACCAGAGCAGGAATCCACGCACGATTTCCCATATCTTCCGCCGCCTCGATGGAGGGTATCAGGAGCGACCACACTGCGGCAGCGACCATCACTCCTGCGGCAAATCCGAGCAGCACGTTTTGAAATCGTTGGGCGACCTTGTTGCTCAAAAAGAGCGACGATGCCGAGCCGATAAGCGTACCTATGGCGGGCATAAGAACTATGAGTATCAGGTAGATTTTAGGCATATCTCACTCCTCGTTTTTTTTTCGCTTGTTTGGGGTGGAAAAGTTGCTATTTGACTCGCTTAAAGAGCGTTGTGCCGTTCAGCGTGAGTGTGTATCGATGGGCGTTGCACGACTGCACTTTGCGGTTTTGTTGGTTGCGTAGCGGGTGCGAGATATAGAACGTACCATCGCCCACGCTGTGCAGACCTGTCGAGCCATATTCGAAGCGGAAACCACGAATTTGCTCCTTGCCCACCTCGCCAAACGGAGCGAGCGAGAGGACTTGCTGCGGCTCTTTGATGTAGGGATAGCCATCCAACATCTCCTTGCGTGGTTGTGACGAGCCGTCGATTACGAAGTAGTCGAATGGTGTGTAGTCGCTCTTCTTGCCCTTATAGACCGCCAAAAACCAGCACTTTGAGAACTTGTCGTATTCGAGATTTTGTACACCCCAACTCGTATTTCCCGTATGGACGAAGTAGCGTTGGGGTCCTCTTTTTGGTGCTGTGTGGTGGAGGTTGTCGTGCGACAACGGTTGTGCC
>JAZRCC010000227.1:0-4091 GCA_045635405.1 Alistipes sp. | reverse complement strand
GTGGCAACCGTATCAACTTTATGGTACGCTACGACTTCTAATCGACAACGCAAACAATTTTATGCACACATCGGCTGCTTGGCTTTTAGCGAGTCAAGCAGCTTGTTTTTTTTCATAAAAATCACTATATTTGTAAAAATTTTAGAGCTATGGAGTGGAACTTTACAGGCATTATTATAGGCATTTCGACATTTCTGATTATCGGACTATTTCATCCGCTGGTTATCAAAGGCGAGTACTACTTTGGCGTTAAGTGCTGGTGGGCGTTCTGCGTGGTAGGCATTATCACCATAGCCGCCTCGCTGATGATTGACTCTATCATCTTCTCGTCGCTATTGGCAGTCGTAGGGGCCTCATCGTTTTGGTCGATTGGCGAACTCTTCGAACAACGCAAACGTGTCGAGAAGGGTTGGTTCCCAAAGCGTGACAAGTCCAAGAAGTAGCACCACATATAGCATATCCCGACTTACTATTCGGGACAACTCTTGTTAAAAAATATCCACATCTTTTTTTAACCTTTGCTACATTAGTGTATCTCTATAAATGAAACCGAATGAAATGAATGTAGCAAAAGGTGATGCCGACATTATCGGCAGATTGCAAGCGGGTGACGACCCTGCCCTTCTGTTCGACTCAATTATTGAGCGTTACAGTGAGCGTCTATATTGGCACATACGCCGTATAGTGGTTCGCCACGAAGAGGCAGAGGACATTTTGCAGGAGTGTTTCATTACGGCTTACACCAAAATCGCAGATTTTAGAGGCGAACACGAGAGTTCATTGAAAGCGTGGTTATACAAAATAGCTACCGTACTATCAATCAAGGCTTTGCGGCGTATGCGTCGAACTATGTTCTCCTCGATTGATTCGGTGCGAAGCGATTTGCTGACCGTATTCGAGGGCGAAATTGCACCCGATGCCGACGAGATTGCCATCAAGTTGCAACGAGCCGTCATCAACCTGCCGACAAAACAGCGGTTGGTTTTCAACCTCCGCTACTTCGACGAGTTGCCATTCGAGGAGATTTCGCAAATTACGGGGCAGAGCGTATCGACGCTGAAAACGAACTACCATTTTGCCGTAAAAAGAGTAAAGAGTCAAGTAACTACCATTGAGTTATGAAAAACTATAAAAAGATGCCTTACGCACTACCCGATGGGTATATGGAGTTGGCAAAAATCAGAGCCAAAGCCGCTATTGCAACGCAGAGTCGCAAAGAGGAGCGATGGTGGCAACACCGTGCCTTTGCCCTGGCAGCAGCCTCGGTGCTCGTAGCACTCATAGCCGTTAGCGTGGTAAAAGAGAGCATAGGTATCGATGCACACGAGGAGTTTATCGCACAACTCAAATCGATGCCGACAGAGGTTTTGTATGAGATTTCGTGCGACGTTGTCGAGTACAACGACGAGGATTTGCTCTCCGACCTGTCAAAATAGAGTTTATTATCAACCTTAAAATTGAGATATTATGAAAAAGTTATTTTTTGTAGCAATCATCGCTATCGCAACAATGCTTTGCCAAGATGTAGTAGCACAAAACCCAAAACCAAGTAAGGAGGAGGTTAAGGCTAACGCCGAAAAGCTCTTGCAACTACGACTGAAAATGCTTCAAGAGGAGCTCTCGCTATCGGACGAGCAGTTGGTCGCTTTCGAGCCCGTATATCGCGACTATCGCAAGGCTGTTCACCGTGTAGTCGATAACAAAGGTGCTCGTGTTAAGAAGGAGGATATGACCAACGAAAATGCGTTGAAAGTTGTTTCGACACGTCTATCAAATACGATTAACACCACCTCCGTAAAGCAGAAATATCTGCTGATTTTCGCTGAGGTAATCGAGCCTCTCAAAATTGCGAAACTCTACCAAATCGAGGATCGCATAGCTCGCGAAGCACGTAAAATTGCAAAGTACAACGACGCAAACAAATAACGGTTAATTATTGTTTTGCGAAGGGCGGGGTTTAAGTCTGTATCCCCGCCCCTCTTTTTTTTTAGTAGTTTTCGCGTTTAGGCTCAAAAAATGCTTGTGGCACTCGGCACACCGGACATACCTTCGGTGCATCCGCAGCCTTATAGACCCATCCGCAGTTGCGGCACTGCCACCAAATCTCGCCATCGCGATGAAAGAAGTCGCCATCGGTCAATCGCGACAGCAACTTCAAATAGCGATGTTCGTGCTCTACCTCCACGCCCGACACCTTGCGAAATGCGTTGGCAATCTCGGCAAAACCCTCCTCGTCGGCTATTCGGGCAAAGGTCGGATAGAGGATATCCCACTCCTCCTTCTCGCCCTCGGCAGCAGCCAGCAGATTTTCGCGAGTTGTTGCGATAGGGCCCGCTTGATAGGTCGCCTCGTGTATTGTCACATAGCCACCTTGCAGATAGCCAAAGAAGAGTTTTGCGTGTTCACGCTCCTGCTCGGCAGTCTCCAAAAATATGGCTGCAATCTGCTCGTAGCCCTCACGACGAGCTACTTGCGAAAAATAGGTGTAGCGATTTCGTGCCTGAGATTCGCCCGCAAACGCCTTCAACAGATTCTCCTCTGTGCGTGTTCCTTTGATTGATTTCATAGCGATATGTTATTAGTGAACTGATTGTATCGCCTCTGCTGACAAGATATGTGCCACTTATTGCCATTTGCGGAGCGGGTATGACACTATTTCGAGTTTTTTTGACAATCACGCTTTATTTCAAGTTTAATTTCGTATCTTTGCACGATTTAAGATTATAACAACTATTAAATATGGCAGACGAAAAAATTATCTTCTCGATGGTTGGCGTTTCGAAGATGTTCACCAACCAGAAAAAGGTACTCAACAACATCTACCTTTCATTCTTCTACGGTGCGAAAATCGGTATTATCGGTCTTAACGGCTCCGGTAAATCGACCCTGATGAAAATTATTGCAGGTATCGACAAAAACTATCAGGGCGAGGTTGTATTCTCGCCGGGCTATACGGTCGGCTACCTCGAACAAGAGCCAAAGTTGGACGACTCGAAGACCGTAAAGGAGGTTGTCGAGGAGGGTTGTGCCGCTACGGTAGCACTGATGAAGGAGTACGAGGAGATAAATATGAAGCTCTGCGAGCCTATGTCGGACGACGAGATGGCACGTCTTATCGAGCGTCAGGGCGAACTCTACGAGAAGATTGACCAGGTAAACGGTTGGGAGTTGGATAGCGTATTGGAGCGTGCAATGGATGCCCTGCGTTGTCCTGATGCCGACCAGAGCGTTGCCGTGTTGTCGGGAGGTGAGCGTCGCCGTGTTGCTCTGTGTCGTCTGTTGTTGCAGCAGCCCGACGTATTGTTGTTGGACGAGCCTACCAACCACCTCGACGCCGAGAGTATCGATTGGCTCGAACAGCACTTGCAGCAGTACAAGGGTACGGTTATCGCCGTAACGCACGACCGCTACTTCCTCGACAACGTTGCGGGTTGGATTTTGGAGCTCGACCGTGGCGAGGGTATTCCGTGGAAGGGCAACTACTCGGGTTGGCTCGACCAGAAGAGCAAGCGAATGGCTTTGGAGGAGAAGCAGGAGAGCAAACGCCGCAAGACCCTCGAACGCGAGTTGGAGTGGGTCAATATGTCGCCAGCGGGCCGTCACGCAAAGAGCAAGGCACGTCTTTCGGCATACGACAAGATGCTCAACGAAGATGCAAAGCAGAAGGAGGAGAAGCTCGAAATCTATATTCCGAATGGTCCACGTTTGGGCGATGTCGTTATCGAGGCCAATGGTGTTACAAAGGCCTTCGGCGACCGTATTCTCTACGAGGGTTTGGATTTCAAACTTCCACCGGCAGGTATCGTTGGTGTAATCGGTGCCAACGGAACGGGAAAGACCACGCTCTTCCGTATGATTATGGGATTGGAGCAGCCTACGAGCGGAACATTTACCGTGGGTCAGACCGTAAAATTGGCGTACGTCGATCAGCAACACGCCTCGATTGACCCCGAGAAGAGCGTATATGAGGTAATTTCGCAAAATAGCGATATCATCACGTTGGGCAATCGCCAAGTACCGGCTCGTGCCTATGTTGCCCGCTTCAACTTCACGGGTGCCGACCAAGAGAAGAAGTGCGGTGTATTGTCGGG
>JAZRCC010000226.1:0-3133 GCA_045635405.1 Alistipes sp. | reverse complement strand
CTCAGCTGGTTAGAGCGCATGATTCATAATCATGAGGTCGAGAGTTCAAGTCTCTCTCCCGCTACTAAAAAAGATTTAGGAGTGATAAAAATCACTCCTATTTTTTTAGTAGCGGGAGAGAGACGAGTGTGTTACCCTCCCCCTAAATCCCCCTCCTGTGAGGGGGACTTATTTTTCCGCTACAAAAGGAGTGATTTCCACTCCTTTTTTTGTTGTGGGAGAGACCTTATATCATATACAAGAAGGTTGCAAATCAAAATTTGCAACCTTCTTGCTTTATAAAAATCCTTGCCGCTACATATCAAACTGCGACATCACCGCCACCATCTTCTCGGCAATCATATCATTGCAGAGATTGCCGATACTGCCGACGTGGGTATGTTCGACCGTGCGATTTGGTGTATATGTTCCATTCTGCACCTGTTCGCCAACCTTTCGATACGCCTCGCGGAATGGCACGCCCGACAGAGCCAAGCGATTGACATCCTCGACCGTAAAGAGGTAGTCGTATTTCGAATCGCTGATAATATCGCGATTGATACGGATATGTTGCAACATAAAATCGCACATCTCCAAACACTCGTCGATGGTCTGCAACGCAGGGAATATAACATCTTTAAGCTGTTGCAAATCACGATGATATCCCAATGGCAGATTGCTTGTCAGCAGAGCAACCTCGTTTGGCACTGCCTGCAAGCGGTTGCATCGGCCTCGCATAATCTCGAAGACATCGGGATTCTTCTTATGTGGCATAATGCTCGACCCCGTAGTGAGATTGTCGGGGAACGAGACGAAGCCAAAATTTTGACACATATAGAGGCACACATCCATCGAGAAGCGACCCAATGTAGCCGCCACAGCCGATATTGCCGCAGCAACAGCACGTTCACTCTTGCCTCGGCTCATCTGTGCAGCAACGACATTGTAGTGCAGCGTACGGAAGTTTAGCAATGCCGTTGTCATCTCACGGTCAAGCGGGAACGACGAGCCGTAACCCGCTGCCGAGCCCAACGGATTTTGATTTACAATCTTATATGCCGCAGCGACCATCTCCATATCATCCACAAAGGTCTCGGCATAGGCACCAAACCACAAGCCGAACGACGACGGCATAGCCACCTGCAAGTGGGTATATCCAGGCATAAGCACATCGGCATACTGCTCGCTCAACTGCTGCAAGCGGTCGAACAGTTGCTTTGTACGCACCGCCAGCCCTCGCAACTCGTCACGCAGAAAGAGTTTGATATCGACCAGCACCTGATCGTTGCGTGAGCGACCCGAGTGAATCTTCTTGCCAACGTCGCCCAACTTGCGGGTCAGCATAAACTCGACCTGCGAGTGGACATCCTCGATACCCTCCTCGATAACAAATTCGCCACGTATTGCCATCTGTCGAATCTCTTCCAGAGCCTCCAACAGCTGCTCCAACTCATCACTCTCCAACAGACCAATGCTCTCCAATTGGCGAATATGGGCCATCGACCCCTCAACATCGTAGCGTGCCAATCGCAAATCGAGTTGGCGATCGTTGCCAACCGTAAACTCCTCAATCATCTTGTCGGGCTCAAAACCCTTGCTCCACAACTTCATATCTTCATTTTCTATTTTAATCTCTCTGCAAGAGCTGCCAACAGCCCTCCGTATATCTTTAGGCCAGCTTCAATCTCTGTCAGGCATACATACTCATCCGCCGTATGAGAACGAGCCGACTCACCGACTCCAATCTTTAATGCTGCAATACCGCCCATCAATGCCCTATCCGAGACCGTAGGCGAAACAAATGTTTGGCAACCCACCGCCACAGCAGACTCAACCAACGGATGCGAGTGCGATATTGCCGAGGCACGAATACGCACCGAGCGTGGTGTGAGCGTTGCATACTTTACCGCCTGCTGCAAATATTCGACAACCTCCTCGTTCGAATAAGTATCCGTAGTGCGGACATCCACCACAAAACGGCACTCCCCCGGAATGACGTTGTGCTGCGTACCAGCGTCAATTTGCGTAACCGTAACCTTTACATCACCAAGTTGTTCCGACGTCTGCGGAAAACGATAACTCCGCAGTCGCTCTACATCCTCAATTGCCTTATATATGGCATTATCGCCCTCGTTGCGTGCAGCGTGTCCGCTCTGTCCCTTAACCAAGCCATCCAACACCACCAAACCTCGCTCGGCCGTAGCTGCCTGCATAGAGGTTGGCTCGCCAACGATTGCCATATCGATGGCAATGCCCTGCTGTTGCATTTCGGCAAGGAAGGCACTCATACCCTCGCGGCCCATATTCTCCTCGGCAGCAGTGAGTCCAAGCAGCAGATTGAATGGAAGGGCGGAGGTGTCGATATGCTCGATAAACGTCGCCACAAGTGATACCAACGAGGCTCCCGCATCATTTGCGCCCAAGCCATAGAGCCTACCCTCCGACTCGCACGGCTCGAAAGGCGAGCGTGTATGGCCCTTCGACGGGCGGACGGTATCGTGGTGCGAATTGAGCAGAAGGGTCGGCTTTGTCGCATCGAAACCTCGGCTCAACGCCCATACATTATTATATATACGGTTGTATCGGACTCCGTAACGTGTCAAAAATCGGCACAGAGCATCGGCTGTTTCGCTCTCCTCGCCCGAAAACGAAGGCAACGAAATAAGCTCTTTCAGCAGAGCGACAACATCCCGAAACTCAACCTTCTGTCCCATAATCTACTCCTCTTGCGAAATCACTGTTCCTGCCTTTGGATTGCACAACTCGGCAGAGTGTTTGATAACAACCGCCCCGACTCCACGACGCAGAGCCGCAAAGGCGTTGTCGATTTTCGGAATCATTCCGCTATTCACCGCACCCGACCCACGCAATGCAGCGTAATTTGCAGGGGTGATTTTGCTTATAAGCGACGACTCGTCATTGACATCCCTCATCACGCCTCGCTTCTCGAAACAGAGTTGCAACTCCGTTCTGCCAATTCGCGATGCGGCAATAGCAACGGCAGAGGCTACGCTATCGGCATTACAGTTGAGCAACGTACCCTCTCCGTCGTGCATAATCGAGCAGAATACGGGAACGATATCGGCAGACAAGAGGCTCTCGATAAAATCGGTGCGAATTACATCAGCATCGATATCGCCCACAAAGCCATAGT
>JAZRCC010000225.1:0-7086 GCA_045635405.1 Alistipes sp. | reverse complement strand
ATATATCGTCGTGCTACGGCGGTAGGCTCCAACGAATCAACCATCGGATGCCACGAAAGTTCGACCAAATTACCTCCAACCGCTGTAATGGCAAAATGCGTTACGGGCAGTGGTTGAACGCAGTACTCTACATCATATTGTGCCGAAAGGTGTCGCAACATCGCCTTATATATAGCACGGCAGACCGTAAACTTGAAGTCGGGATTATGACCCAATCGCATATCGCCAAAGTTTTGGTGCGACAACAACTCCAACAACATCGTAGGTGCTTCGGGTACTCGTGCTTCGTAATAGGAGCGATTCCACATTCCTCGACGTCTCCACTCCGGATGAAATGTTTTGGCAACGTCATCGTGAATCTGCGACATCACCATATCGGTCAAATCACGAGAGCGATAACGTGATATACCTCCCACAAATCGCTCTTTTTTGTACTTCGTGTAGTATATTCCTAACGTACCGACCGTGGTAGAGTCGCTATCGGTAATACCCGCATCGCTGTGAAAGGCAAATGCCAAATCAATCGGGATATTCAACCCCTTCTCCTTTGGCAGACGCTTCGAGCCGCCCATCAAAGCATTGACCCACTGACCTCGCGACATATAGTCATCTTTGTAGTCGCTCGTTGGCTCTTTTGTCGGATTATAGACCAACGTATCGAAGCCCGCCCACTGCAACCAATAACGTGCAGCCTCACACGTTCGTGGCAGTCGGCTTGTGATAGGCATAGGGTCTGCCTTTCCGAGGCTATCCGCCACGCCTCTGGCGATATTGCCATATCCGCCACCAATCTTTACGGCATCGGCACTAACCACTCGTCCCGCCTTCGATGAGAGGTTTGACAACCGCACCAACGCTCGTTTATCTCCTGCCTTAAAGCGGTAGGTTCCCAGATATATCCACGTTCCGCCACCCATCTTTTGATTTACCTTCACGTGCGACGTTCCACCGGCGTGGTTGATTGCGTAGAGTGCATCGTCCGCACTCTTATCCACGGTGCGGTATGCAACATATACGGCATAATCGCCATCGCACGGTATCTCGGCTGACCACTGTGCTACGCTTGCCTTGCCGCTATCTGTCACACTCTCCGCATAACGTGATGTACCGTGACGGAACGGATTTTCGCCCGAAAAATAGACCTTCTGTTTGTGAGCAAAGCCAACACCAAGAGTCTGCCACGCCTTGCTACCCAACCCCTCTTCATAGGAGGTTGCAATGGTCGTATCGCAAGATTTATCGTTATCCACGATTATCTCTGTGGTCTGAAAATCACGTTCACGAGGCAGCACTACATTTGCCGCCGCATTTTCGAGCATTGGTACAAGATATGGCAAAACATAACTTTGCGTGAAGATATCCTCGACCGTCTGCCAAAGCAGTGGACGTTGCCATCGCCAATCGTTGATAGCAGCGTCAAAAAAACGACCGTGGCTCTGCCATATAGCGATATGTCGCCCCTGCAAACCCTTATCGATTTGATATGGACGTTGGCGTTGCACAAGCGGAGTGCCATCGAAATCATTCACATAAGGTTTTACGCCACGCCTTGTTGAGCGGTGATAGAGCGGGATATACTCTTTGAGAGACTTGTTCTCGTCCGATATAATTTCGATTTTACAATCTGCGTATTGTGGTGGTAAAACGCTACGCACCGAGTCGTAAATCATCGCCAGATTATCCTCACGAACTGGATAGTAGGTCATTGGTAACGAGGTATATATCGAAAGTTTGCCCGATTTCACCTTTAATGACGTTACCTCGATTGGGCAAATCTTGACTTCGCGTTGTGCTATGCGGGTCAATACCCTACCGATGCTATACCGCAACGAGTCATCCATCACGTTTTGTGCCGTAACAAGCGAATTTGCTGCCACAAATATGATAGATAACAGTGCGAATGTGCGATATAAAACCTTGCGTAACATACGTGCAAAGATAGTAATTTGCCATTTATAAACAAAGGTATGCGACCATTTCTCGCCAACAATTTTTTTATTCGGGCAAATAACGTAACTTTGCATACGAAACAGAAGCTCGATATGCTACAACAGATTAGAAATATAGCAATAGTCGCTATGCTGCTGGCAATGGTCGGCTGTTACGATTCGCACAACCTACCAACACCAAATGGCGACAACGTAGTACCAAACACCACTATTGCACAGCTGCGGACGCTATCAAAACGCGACAAAGCTCTCACCCACACCAAAGATATCATAATCGAAGGCGTAGTGACATCGGACGATAGCGAAGGTAACTTCTATCGCACGCTCTACATCGAGGATAAAACTGCGGCAGCGGAGGTGTTCGTCGGCTTCTACGACCTATGCACGGCATATCCACCCGGATGCACCATCGCTCTCAAATTAAAGGGCTGTGCAACATATATCGACAACGAGACACTGCAAATAGGGTTGCCGAGCGAGTCGTATTCAACCCACGAAATCGACTACTTCTACACGAGTGTGGTTGCCGACCGATACATCATTCGTAATAGCGACGTGCAAACCATATCGGGCAAAGAGATTACCGCCAATCAGTTGGGTGTCAGCCTTTGCGGACGACTTGTAACTCTCTCGTTGCTACGACACCAACCACTCGATGCGGAGGAGCAATCGACAGCAGTCGGATACCACAGATATGGCGATGGTATGGACAACTACATCTATCTTTACATTAGCGAATATGCCGATTTTGCCGATATAAAGTTACCTAAACAAATACTTTCGATTACGGGCATACTATCCTACTCATCAGTTGGTTATAGTGTAGGTAAGCAGTTTGTAATAACCCCAAGACGAGCCGATGATATCATATCGAATTAACATACTCATCCTACAACTTTGCCTACTCTTTTGTGCGAGTTGCTCTACTCCGAAATTGGAGTACGACAAGCCACAAAATAGCGTGTCGATAGCCTATCTCAAATCGCTATGTCGCTCGAATGTGCACTACATCGACGAGGATATCACAATTAGCGGTCGGGTTACGGCAAACGATTGGCTTGGCGAGTTCTACAAAAGTATCGTTATCGAGGATGATAGCGGTGGTATTGAGATAGCCATTGACCGCCATAACATCTACACCGACATCCCAATCGATAGCCGCATTACGGTACTATGTTGCGGGTTGGCACTGGGGCGTAGCGGTGGAAAAATCGAATTGGGAATGAGGCCCACAGGCGAATATAGTGTCGATAATATCGAGAGCTCGTTGTTGAGCAATTTTATAATCATAGACACGACTCCACAAGAGCGACAAATTACAAAACTCACAATAGAGCAGATAGCGGCTCGATATGTAAGTTGCACAGTACAAATCGAGGGGTTGCAGATAGTCGAGCCGCATTGCGATTGTTGGTGCGAGAGTGGCTCCGAAAAAGGTATCGACACCGAGCATATCGCCATTGACAAGCGTGGGCAGCGACTCAAAATCAGAGTTCGGGGAGGTTGTGAATACGCAAACGCCCCCATTCCGAAGGGGCGTTTTACGATTCGTGGCATTGTCGATTACGCAGCCGACGAGTTCTATGTGCGACCTACAAACAGAGGTATTCGCACCGAGTAGATTGCTCTATTTCAATGTTTTAATAAGTAGCAGAAGCAATTTCCAGAACTTATCCACACTCTCAATCTCGATACGTTCATCAGGTGAGTGTACACCTCTCAAAGTTGGGCCAAACGACACCATCTCCAACGATGGATAGCGTTGCAGGAACAATCCGCACTCCAAACCTGCGTGTATAGCTCGCACCTTTGCCTCGCTACCAAACAACTCGACATACGCCTCTTTGGTCAGCTCCAAAAGTCGCGAATCGGGATTTGGCGTCCAACCCGGATAACCGTCCGAGTGTGTTACCGCACCGCCCGTTGCAAGGAATACCGACTCGATTGCGTGTGCTGCATCTCGCTTTGAGCGTTCGACAGACGAGCGTTGCGAAGTGGTCACAACAATCGTCGTATCGACAAACTTCACGGATGCCAAATTTGACGATGTCTCAACCAAGCCCGGCATAGTCTGCGACATTGCAAGCACACCATTTGGCAAGCCAACCAATGCTCGTAAAAGCGAACTCTCGATATCGCCAACCAACTCATATTCAGGCATATCACACTGCTTGCACTGCATAGACAAACCTTCCTCCGTAATAGCATAGAGGCTCTTTACCTCCGCTGCATATTGTGCTATGTACTGCTCAACATCTGCCGATTTTGAACTCTCCACACCTATGATAGCATACGCCTCGCGAGGTATGGCATTACGCAGATTTCCACCCTCAATTTTGCACAAAGCTACGCCGTAGGCACTCTGCAAATCGTAGAGCAGGTTGGCAAGCAACTTTATCGAGTTGGCACGACCCTTATCGATATCATCGCCCGAATGGCCACCTTTAAGTCCCGAAACATCGATGCGATAGTATCGCTTTTCGGCACTTGCGGCCACCGTTTGCAGCAGATAGGTTGCCAATGTATCAACGCCACCGGCACAACCGATAAATATCTCACCCTCGTCCTCCGAGTCGAGATTTATCAGGTATTTACCCGAAATCATCCCCTCTTCGAGATTGAAAGCACCTGTCAGTCCCGTCTCTTCATCCACCGTAAAGAGAGCCTCGATAGCACCACACTCTATTGCGGGGTCAATCAACACAGCCAACGCTGCTGCCATTCCGATACCGCAATCGGCACCCAGCGTCGTACCACGAGCCTTAACCCAACCATTATCTACATAGGCATCAATTGGGTCGTTATCAAAATCGTGCTCAACGTCCGAATTCTTCTCGCAGACCATATCAACGTGCGACTGCAACACCAGCGTAGGTCTATCTTCGTAACCTGTCGCTGCATCACGACAGATAACAACATTGCCAATCGCATCGCGACGATAGGTAAGGTTGTGCTTCTGTGCAAAATCTATCAGATAGGCGATAATCTTCTCCTCGTGCTTCGATGGACGTGGTACGCGGGTAATCTCATCGAAGAGTCCCCACATCAATTTTGGTTCTAAATCCTTAATTTGTGACATATCTATCTACTTTTTATGTACCATAACTACTGCTGTTGCCGAAACGCCCAACTCTTCGCCCTCAAATCCCAAATGCTCGGTAGTGGTCGCCTTAACCGATACGCAATCGAGTGCTACGCCTATCGTTTGAGCTATTCGCTCACGCATAGCGTCGATATGTGGGCGGAGCTTTGGTCGCTGCATTGCTATTGTGCTATCCACATTTACGACCTGATAACCAGCCTCGTCAAGCAACTCCACACATCGTGTCAACAATACAAGCGAATCTATCCCCTTGAACTCGCTCGACGTATCGGGGAAGTGTTTGCCGATATCACCCAACGCTACCGAGCCCAATATGGCATCGCAAATTGCGTGCACCAAAACATCGCCATCGGAGTGTGCAATACAGCCCTTCGTGTGGGGAATCTCCACCCCACCCAACACAAGACGTAAACCATCGCCTAAAGCGTGAACATCGTAACCGTGACCAACTCTATACATATCATTTTAGCATTAACAGTTCAAAGGCAAAGTTAGGCAAAATTTATCGTTTCTGCAATCTTTGCCCTAAAAACGATTGGGGCATAAACCCGAAGGTTTACACCCCAACCAGATATTTGGTCTCCTCTTTGAACTACTTCTCGCTCTGTGCTTTGAGCAAATCGCGAATTTCGGTCAAGAGAACCTCCTCCTTCGATGGTGCAGGAGGTGCAGGAGGAGTTGCAGGTTTTGCCTGCTCCTTCTTCAACAAGCGATTCATTATCTTAACCATTACGAATACGCAGAATGCCAAGATAGTGAAATCAACAACCTGCTGGATGAATGCTCCATAGTTCCAAGTTACGGCAGGAGTGATAACCTGACCCGCTGCATCGAGCACTTGCTGCTTGATAGTGAGTTTCAAATCGGTGAAATCAACACCACCAATTGCAAGTCCGATAGGTGGCATAATTACATCATTTACGAGCGATGTTACAATCTTACCAAATGCACCACCGATGATTACACCGACAGCCATATCCATCACATTGCCCTTCAATGCAAATGCCTTAAATTCCTTCAAAAATCCCATAACTATTTAAGTTTTGTGTTAGTACTTTCGTCTTTCAAACCGTTATCCGATAATGAGCAATACTGCATCGGTTGCAACATTATCGCCCTCGGCAACAGCAACTTGGAGCACCGTACCCGAGTAGTCCGATGTAATGGAGTTCTCCATCTTCATAGCCTCCAAAACTACGACCTCGTCACCCGCCTTTACGGCATCACCAGCCTTCACCTTCAACGAGATGATACGGCCAGGGAGTGGAGCAACAACCTTGTTACCTACGGCTGCCTTCGGTGCTGCAGGAGCCTCCTTCTTTGCAGGGGCTTCGCCCAACTCGATAAGCACTGCGTCGGTTGCAACATTCTCGCCTGCAACGACCAAAATCTGCTTAACATAGCCGGCAGCGTCAGAGGTGATTGAGTTCTCCATCTTCATAGCCTCCAAAACTGCTACCTCCTGACCAACTGCTACCGCATCGCCAACCTTAACCTTGAACTCGATAACCTTGCCAGGGAGTGGAGCAACGATAGTATGACCTGTGATTGGTTGAGCCTTTGGCTCAGCAACTGCTGCCTCCTCCTTTGCAGGGGTCTCGGCTGCAACCTTCGCCTGATATGCCTTAACCTTCACACCTGTGAGGTATGGTTTAGCCACAAGTGGGAACAATTCGAGCAACAACTCCTCCTTCTCGTTCTCGGCGAGCTTTACACCGCCAGCCTCAGGCAACTCTGGGTTTGGCTGGTGCTGATACTTCGAGATATCGTAGTTGCTCTCCTCACGAACACCACAAATCTTGAAGCGGAATTCAGGGTCAATCTTAACAGGAGTAGTTCCGTACTCACCCTTAACGAGATTTACGAACTGGTTGTTCTTGGTAGTATACATTGGGCGACCAGCCTTCAAGTCGAGTGCGCAATTCACTGCCTGTGCGCCCACAATCTGCGATGTAGGGGTTACGAGTGGTGGAAGACCTGCCGAAAGGCGCACCTCAGGAATCAACTGCATAGCCTTTGGCAAGATATCCTCTG
>JAZRCC010000224.1:0-3011 GCA_045635405.1 Alistipes sp. | reverse complement strand
ATCGCTCGGCAACATCATTCGCTGCGAGTGGGTCGTGCGACTCTCCTCGATAGGCGAAACGCTGCTCGGCTCTTTGAGGCTCTTTTTTGACCTCGCAGCACCCTTTTTGTCGCTCGTTTTGTCGCTCGTTTTGTCGCCCCGTTTTGCCCCCTTTTCGCCTCGTATTTTACAACGTATATCGCTGCTCGTCAGGAAGTTAAGCGACAGAAGCGAGGGCGGCATATTCTCCTGTCGGAAGAGCGAACTATATACGGGGTCAATCTTGCCCGAAACCCACCTCTCGACATCGCCCGAAGCGACAATCTCGACCATCTCGTCGGGGGTGTAGCCCGCAGCGTAGAGTGCCGCAATAATCGAGCCCATACTTGTGCCGGCAACGTAGTCGATGGCGACCCCTGCCTCCTCCAACGCTCGGATAACGCCGATGTGGTAGAGTCCTTTGGCTCCGCCACCACTCAACACCAACGCCACACCTCCCTCGGCAGGGGAGTGTTTGGTTGCTGTGGTTTTTGTCGCCGTTGCGGGTGCTGCCGATGTGGCAAAACTCTGCACCGAGAGCAGAGAAATGAGCAGCAGTGCGAGAATTATTCTGAAATTGGTGAGCATATCTCCATTTTTTTTGTAACTTTGTCGCTACCTTGCACTAACAGTGCATTTGGCTCTGTAAAATTACGGTTTTTGACGAAGAAAAACAAAAAAATAGAAGATGAAAAGAAAAATTGAAGAGTTATTGGGCTTAACCGAGGCATTCTCGCCAAAGTCGGCAGCCGAAATCGAGGAGTTCCGTATCAAAATGGTGGGCAAAAAGGGCGAACTTCCGGCCCTTATGGAGGCCTTCAAGGCGGTAGCACCTGCCGAAAAACGTGAGTATGGTCAGGCCATCAACGCCCTGAAACAGGCTGTGCTGACCAAAATCGAAATCTGCCGTCAGGAGTGCGAGCAGATGGGTGGCAACGATGCGACAATCGACGATATGTCGCGTCCCGCAACTGCCGAACAGCTCGGCTCACGCCATCCGATATCGGTCGTAAAGAACGAGATTATCGAGATTTTCGCCCGCTTGGGCTATACGGTGGCAGAGGGCCCCGAAATCGAGGACGACTTCCACGTATTCTCGGCACTAAACTTCGCTCCCGAGCACCCTGCACGCGATATGCAGGATACATTCTTCATCGACAAGCAGGCCGCAGAGTCGAACGATGGCGATGTGCTGCTGCGTACCCACACCTCGTCGATTCAGGTGCGTACGATGCAGAGCCAACGTCCGCCAATCCGTGTGATATGCCCGGGCCGTGTATTCCGTAACGAGGCAATCTCGTACCGTGCCCACTGCATCTTCCACCAGGTCGAGGGTCTCTATATCGACAAAAACGTGTCGTTTGCCGACCTGAAACAGTCGTTGCTCTACTTCGCCAAGGAGTTGTTCGGCGAGCAGACCCAAATCCGTATGCGTCCGTCGTACTTCCCATTTACCGAGCCTTCGGCAGAGGTCGATGTGTCGTGCAACCTCTGTGGCGGTAAGGGCTGCCCGGTATGTAAGGGTAGCGGTTGGTTGGAGATTTTGGGCTGCGGAATGGTTGACCCTAACGTGCTTATTGCCAACAATATCGACCCTAACGAGTATTCGGGATTTGCGTTTGGTATGGGCGTCGAGCGTATCGCAATGCTGAAATTCGGCGTTAAGGATTTGCGACTCTACTTCGAGAACGACGTGCGTTTCCTCCGCCAATTCTGCTCGGTGTTGTAGGCGGAGAACGCCGTTAAAGGGGCGTTAGCGACGTTAGGGGCGTTAGAGGTGTTAGGGGAGAGCGACCACGGCGGCGACAAGCGACCACGGCAAAACCAAAAAACAAAAGACTATGAAAAAACTATTCTACACACTATCACTACTTCTGCTCTTGGCAACTGCTTGCAGCAAGGGCGACAACGGCACAGGCACGGGCTCGGGTTCGGGCGGTGGCTCTGCCGACATCGATACCGACAACTTTGCCATCGAGGTGGGGGAGATTACCGCTTCGTGTGCCAACGTACGGGTCGTGCCTACCTCGGCGAGCGACTACTACTACTTCGATGTTGTTGAGAGCGAGATTCTTACGGCATTCGACTCGCCCGTGCAACTTGCCGAGGCGTGGGTTGCCGACATCTTCGAGATGATTGAGGAGTACAAGGCCTACGACGAGATTTACGCCTTTTCCGACTTCCTTTCGCGAGGCGAGGACCAATACTTCTATACCTGTATGCTCACGCCCGAGACCGCCTATACGGTTGTGGCGTTCAGCGTCGATGCCGAGGGCAATATTGGCGAGAGCCTCACGTTGAAGGAGTTTTCGACCGGCAAGGTCAAGCCATCGTCCAACACCTTCACCATTACGGTTGAGGATGGCATAGCGAAGATTGATGCCAAGAACAAACAGGAGTACTACCTCTTCGAGATTTACGAGGCTGCGGAGGTGGCATCGTTGAGCGAGCAACAGATTATCAGCCGCCTCATCTACGACGCCATCGACTATGGTATCGACGAGTTTGTTATGGGCTGCGGTTTCGACGAGTTGGACTACTCGACAACGCTTATCAACGGCACCCGCTATGTGGCGTGTTGTGTGGGCTACGATGGTGGTGCGACGACGCAGCTCACACGCTACGACTTCACCTATGCAACGGCGGGTGGTGATGACTACGAGAGCGACCTTATGCCGGGCGTGTCGAACCTCTCATCGAATGTGACTTTCCGCCCTACGGAGCTCTATGTTGAGGATTCGGGCGACTACTACTCGACAGGCACAAAGAGTATCTACGTCGAGGCGTACAATGAGGAGAGTGGTCAGTTGCTCTATTTGGAGGTCTTCGTACCGCTTACGGCGACCGACTTTGCGGGAACGTACCACACCTCGTCGAAGATTGGCGATGTGTATACGATGATGCGTGGCTACGAGGATAGCGAGGCGTACCTCTTTGGCTCGTGGTTCTGCGACGAGGCGACTATGGAGTACTCGGCAGCCTACGACGGCAAG
>JAZRCC010000223.1:0-4729 GCA_045635405.1 Alistipes sp. | reverse complement strand
GTCGTATCTGGGTACCAAAGAAGTTGGAGGATGTTAAGGCTCTGCGTGAGGGTAAGAAACTCCCATCGGATATCGCCGAGGAGGATCGTGACTACTACTTGGAGCGTCGTTACCCTGCATTTGGTAACCTCGTGCCACGTGACGTAGCTTCGCGTGCTGCCAAAGAGCGTTGCGATGCAGGTTTTGGTGTAAACGAGACAGGTTTGGCCGTATTCCTCGACTTCAAGACCGCAATCGAGCGTTTGGGTAAGAATGTTATCGAGCAGCGTTATGGTAACTTGTTCGATATGTACAAGGAGATTACCGACGTAAATCCATACGAGCAGCCAATGCAGATCTTCCCGGCTGTTCACTACACAATGGGTGGTATCTGGGTTGACTACAACCTGATGACAACTATCCCTGGTCTGTATGCTATCGGTGAGGCTAACTTCTCCGACCACGGTGCAAACCGTTTGGGTGCATCGGCTTTGATGCAGGGTTTGGCTGACGGTTACTTCGTATTGCCTTACACTATTGGCGACTACCTCTCGAAGAAGATTCAGGCTCCAAAGGTTAAGACCGATACTCCTGCATTCGACGAGGCAGAGGCTGCGGTTAAGGCGAAGATTGAGAAGTTGTTGTCGATTAACGGTAAGCAGTCGGGTGACGATATCCACAAGCGTGTGGGTCTGATTATGTGGAACAACGTAGGTATGGCTCGTACGAAGGAGTCGTTGGAGAAGGCTATCGTTGAGATTGCAGCACTTCGCAAGGAGTTCTGGGCAGACGTTAAGGTTGTCGGCACAGCAGATTCGTTCAATGTTGAGTTGGAGAAGGCACTTCGTTTGGTTGACTTCCTCGAATTGGGCGAGTTGATGGCACGCGATGCATTGAATCGTGAGGAGTCTTGTGGTGGTCACTTCCGTGAGGAGCACCAAACCGAGGAGGGCGAGGCAGATCGTGACGACGAGAACTTCGTATATGCAGCAGTTTGGGAGTACAAAGGCGAGGACGAGGCCCCAGAGTTGAACAAGGAGCCTCTCAACTTCGAGTATGTACACCTTGCAAAGCGTAACTATAAGGACTAATTTTGACGTTTAATATTTAGAGTTTAGAAATTATGAATTTCACATTGAAAATATGGCGTCAGAAGGACGCTAAATCGAAGGGTGCGTTTAAGGAGTACAAGGTGACGAACATCTCGGAGGATACTTCGTTCCTCGAAATGCTCGACATCCTCAACAACGACCTTGTTCACGCCGGTGAGGAGCCTGTTGCTTTCGACCACGACTGCCGCGAGGGTATCTGCGGTATGTGTTCGTTGCACATCAACGGCCACGCTCACGGCCCATCGCAGGCTGTTACAACCTGCCAAATCTATATGCGTCAGTTCACCGATGGCCAGACAATCGTTGTTGAGCCTTGGCGTTCGGCTGCATTCCCTGTAATCAAGGACTTGGTTGTAAACCGTGGTGCTTACGACGAGATTTTGCAGGCAGGTGGTTATGTTTCGGTTCGTACCAACTCGGTACCTGATGGTAACGCTATTCCAATCGCAAAGGCTGATGCCGATGAGTCGATGGATGCTGCTGCTTGCGTAGGTTGTGGTGCTTGTGCTGCAACTTGTAAGAATGGCTCGGCAATGTTGTTCGTTGCTGCCCGTGTATCGTCGTTGGCAAAGTTGCCACAGGGTCGCGTCGAGGGTGCTCGTCGTGCAAAGGCGATGGTTGCAAAGATGGACGAACTCGGTTTCGGTAACTGTACCAATACGGGTGCTTGCCAGGCAGAGTGTCCAAAGGGTATCAGCATTGCACATATCGCACGTCTGAACCGCGAGTTTTTGAGTGCGAAGTTGGACGACTAATATCATAAGTCAATCCGACAATTATAGGAGAGTGGTGTGTGAAAGCACCACTCTTCACAATAAAGTATAAGGTATATACCAAATGAAGAGGTCGATAGAGAAGGGACTGAGAGTGTGCCTCGGGGTAGTTGCAGTTGCTGTCGTAGCATTGCTGTTGGGCGTTCAGAGCGTCGCAGCACAGAGTACGACAACGCTTTCGGGTCGTTTTATCGATGCCGCTAACCAAGAGACTATTCCGGGTGTGGTTATCGAGATAGCCAATCAGCAGACCCCCGAAAAAAAGCGATACTACACATCCGAGTATGGCGGATTATTCAAAATTTCGGGTCTAAAAGCGGGTAAATACCTTTGCAAGGCATCATTTATGGGCTATGCCGATTATGAATTTACGGCAGAGATAGGCGCTCTTCCGTGCAACATAGGCGATATTCGGATGAAGGTCGCATCGGTTGCTATTGAGGCGGTGGTCAAGACTGCGGTTGCCAATCGTGCGACGATGCTTGGCGATACGCTTCGCTATAATGCCGATGCCTTTAAGGTTACGGTCGATGCCGAGGTGGGTGCTCTGTTGCGTAAGATGCCGGGTATAATCATCTCGGATGGCAAGATTGAGGCACAGGGCGAGGCCGTAAGGCAGATTTATGTCGATGGCAAGGAGTTCTTCGGCAGCAACATTCAACAGGTGTTGCAGAGTATTCCGGCACAAGCGGTCGAGCATATCGAGGTCTATAACCGATTGAGCGAGGCTGCACAAATTACGGGTATTGATGACGGTAACGGTGGCAAGGTGATAAATATCATCACTCGCCAGAGTATCAAACGCAGTACATTCGGAAAGGTGCACGCCGGTCTTGGTTATGAGCCGTCGGCCATCAAAGCGGTTACGCCGAAGTTGAAATATACGGCTGGCGGTACGGTCAATATGTTCAACGATGGGTCACGCTTTACGGCAATGGCTCTCTTCAATAACCTCAATAAGCAGAATCTTACGGACGACGATGTTGCGATGTCGAGTGGTCAGAATGCTGCCAATATTTCGCGTACGATGTCCGTAAACTCGCAGAGAGGTGTGGCGGCTGCCGATATCGTTGCGTTGAACTACTCCGATAGGTGGGGTCGCCGCCATAGGACAAAGTTTGAGAGTAGTATCTTCTATAACCATATAAACGCCCGCAATAAGTATGAGTTGGATCGTTGGTACGACGAGGCTGTAACCAAAAAGGATACTATGCACTACGACCAATTCAACAACCCCGATAACCATACGCTTCGTTTCCGAGCCCGTTTGGAGACCCGAGTTGGTAAGCGTCAGAAGTTGGTGGTGATACCGAGCGTGAACTATTACAATAACAGTTCGGCATATAGAGCCGAGGAGACAAGTTTGCGATGGGGCCAGTCGGGTTATCGTTGGTTGCCAAGTGGTAGTGAGGGTTATAGTGCCTCAATAGTGAGCAGCATCTATGCACAATACTCGTATCGCTTTCTGCGTCAGGGACGTACGCTGTTGATTGTGGCGTCGTTGAGCGATAACGACAACGATGGCGACCGTGAGTACTACTCCAATGGTGCGGGAAAGACCAGCAGTGTGAGCCCCGAAGAGGCAACGATAAAGTACACCTATTCACGACTGATTTCGGCAAACCGCACGACAACACTTCGCATACAGCCGACATTCCGCGAACGCATCGGACGCTATTCGCATATCAATGTCACCTACAATATGCAGTACCAACGCCGTACGCGTGACCTCTTCAACTACTCGACCGATGCAGACCATCAGATTGACGAGAACAGAATAAATCGTCAATCGTCATCGACCTCCGAGGGCTCGTTTATGTTCCATCAGGCGGGTTTGGGCTATCGCTATGGCCGTCAGCGTAATTGGTTTTCGCTCAACTTTATGATGCAGCACTCGACGTTGGAAAACAATGATAAGTGGCATCCAAAACCTGACGATTACAAAACGCCATCGTACCTCGATTTTGTATATAATGCCACGTTGCAGTGGTCGTTCGACCAGCGAAATACACTGCGAGTGAGTGCAAACTCGGCAGTCTCGGCACCGGCACTGCACCTTCTGCTCGACGTCTATGATGTCAGCAACTCGCAGTATGTAACGAGGGGAAATCCCAACTTGCGACCACAAACCACGCACAACTACTTTGCACGCTATACGCACATCGTGCCGGGTCGTGGTATAACATTTATGTTGATGGGTAAGGCAACCAATATCCAGCACTACATCGGTCACCGGATTAGCTACTTCCCTGGAACTATCGAGGTTGATAACAAAAAGTACAACCCGATACAACTTACCGAGCGTCTTAATCTCGACGGCTATTGGTCGTACGAGGGTCGTGCAAGCATAGGTTTTCCGGTTAAGTGGCTTGGGTCGAATTTGAATATCGCGGTGGGAGCAACGTATGCAACCGTGCCGATGATTATCAATGGCGATGACGATGTGATGAGCACCGTTAATGCCTACTCGGATTGGACTCTTGGTAGCAATATCTCCGAGAAGGTCGATTTTACGTTGCGTTGGCGAGGTACGTTCACATCCTCCAACTCGACTCTCGATATTATGACCAACCGCTACTTTATGCAGCGAGCAACTGCCAACGTGAAGGTGGTTTTGCCACTGAATTTCACCGCGACAACCTCGTTGGCATTTACGCACTACTTGGGCATTACGAACAATTATAACGATAAATTCCTGTTGTGGAACCTCTCGATTGGCAAGAAGGTGCTCAAACGATTGGGCGAGGTCGAACTTATTGCCAACGATATTCTCGGTCAAAATATGTCGTTTAGCCGTAGCGTGTGGGCGGGTTATTCGCAGGTGCAATATAACTCTACCCTCGGACGCTGTTTCTTGGTGCGATT
>JAZRCC010000222.1:0-3432 GCA_045635405.1 Alistipes sp. | reverse complement strand
TGCGTAACGATACCGACACAGGTAAGGTTATTATCGACCCATTCCGTTCGTTGTCGCGTTTGTAGCAGTTGGTTATCGGTAAGAAGACTCGTGAGGACCACCCACAGGTGATGAATGCCTGCGTACGTTTGTATGCCGATGCAGCCAATGCAAAGACCAAGCTCGAAAACGGTTTCGACCTTTCGGACTACGACGAGCGTGCTTTGAAGTTTGCGCGTGACTACTCGGAGAAGTTGTTGGCTATCGACGTAAATATCGACATCACCGAGATGTTGGATACAGCGTGGTCGTTGTTTGCTGCCTACTTTACAAAGGAGGAGGTTGCAATCAAGGCAGAACTTATTGCTAAATATTGGAAAGCATAGCATAGGATGGCAATCAAATTTCAATATAACAAGACTTCGCTCGGAGAGCTCGGTAAACAGCTCAAAATGCGACAGAAGGCACTCCCTACCATCAAGAGTAAGGAGTCGGCTCTGCGTTCCGAAGTTAAGCGGGCGAAGGACTCTGCTGCCGACTACCGTGAGCAGTTCGAGGCACTTGTTGCCGAGTACGACTATATGGTAGCGTTGTGGGGTGAGTTTGATTGTACGCTGCTCAAAATTTCTGATGTTGAACTCTTGACACAGAAAATCGCGGGAGTGCGTATTCCGCTCTTGCAAGATATCATCTTCGACGAAAAACCTTTCGATTTGTTCTCGTCGCCGGCTTGGTATGGCGATGGAATAGATTTGCTCAAACGTATTGCACGATTGGGTATCGAGTTCGAGGTCTATAATCGTCAGATGGAGTTGCTGGATTACGCCCGCCGCAAGACTACTCAAAAGGTGAACCTCTACGAGAAGGTGCAGATACCTGGTTATGAGGACGCCATACGAAAAATTAAACGATTTATGGAGGACGAAGAGAACTTGTCGAAATCGGCACAGAAGATCGTCAAAACACGCCAACAGGCATCTGCAAGGGAGGGCAGCCAGCAATGATTGTAAAGATGATGAAATACAACGTCGTGCTGATGGCCTCTGATGCCGACCGCTTTATCGAGTCGTTGCGTCATCTCGGTATGGTTGATATCACCACTACGGGATGGGAGCCATCGGAGGATGACCGCACACTGTTGCTCGATATCGAGGCTCGCAGCAAAGCCCTTGCACAGCTCGCTACGTTGAAAGATGAGCCAACTACGGCTACGGTTGCAGCTGGAGCGGTCTTTGCGGCGTATAGCGAGGCACAACGCGATATCGCTCACGCAAAGGGCGAGGTTGCTCGCTTGCAAAAGCTCTACGAAGAGTGGGAGCCGTGGGGCGACTTCTCGGTCGATACCATCGCAAAGCTCTCGTCTGCGGGTGTTACGCTTCGCTATTTTGTAACCAACGAGGCTCTCTTCGAGGAGATTAAGGCTGCGTTGGGCTCTGTGCAACATATTGCCGAGGTTAGCAACGTGGGTGGTATGGTCCGCTTCGTTGTTATCGGCAACGGCAGCGACGAGCTCTCGATTGATGCACAGGAGTTGAAGACCCCTACGATGGGTCTTGCCGAGTTGCAGCAGGCTATCGACGATCGAAATGCTACGATTGCACGTGCCGAGGAGGTTATCGTTGCGTGTGCTAAACAGCAGGCAGAGATTCAGCACGAATTATCGGCGTTGAAAGTTCGTTTGCAGAATGTGCAGATTAACGCTACGGCATCCACTGCTGCCGAAGGTCTTTTGCTCGTTGTCGAGGGTTGGGCAGAGGCAGCAAATGCTACGGCCGTAGATGCGTTGCTCAACGAGACTCCAAACCTTGTATATGTTAAGGCAAAACCAACCGAGGAGGATAATACGCCTGTTAAGTTGAAGAATAACCGTTTCGCACGCCTCTTCGAACTTATCGGTGGTATGTACGCCCTGCCAAAGTATGGCACATTGGATATGACTCCATTCTTTGCTCCGTTCTATATGTTGTTCTTTGCAATATGTTTGAACGATGCGGGTTACGGTGCGATCATCTTTGCGTTGGGTCTGGCACTCTTCCTCAAAGGTGGTGCAAAGATGCGTCAGGCTTCGAGTCTTACAATGATTTGCGGTGGAGCAACAACACTCTTTGGCCTCTATACCGGCTCGTTGTTCGGTATGAGTATTCCCGATTTGTTGGGCTATCCTTCGATTGAGGCTTCGCCATTCTTCGACTTCCAAGGCAAATTCTTCTCGTGGGCATTGGCGTTGGGTGTGTTCCAAATTCTGTTTGGAATGTTCCTCAATATCGTCTTCAAGGCTCGCACGTTTGGTATCACATCGACCTTCTCGATTTTGGGTTGGTTTATCGTGCTGCTCTCATCGTGCTTGGCGGGAGGTTTGCAAATGCTCGACCCATCGTGGGTTGTTCCTGGTTTCACGCTCTCATCGACTGCATATTATATAGCGTTGGGCGTGGGTGCACTCTTTATGTTGCTGCTCAACGATATCCATCGCAACCCGCTGCTCAACTTTGCTTCGGGTCTGTGGGATACCTATAATAATATTACAGGTCTGTTGAGCGACGTGTTGTCCTACATCCGACTCTTTGCTATCGGCTTGTCGGGTGGTGTATTGGCACAGGTATTCAACTCGTTGGCTATGGGTCTTACGGGCCTCGATAGCGGTATCGAGCAATTTACGGTAGGCACTATCTTCCAAATTTTGGGAGCTACTGCCATTCTGCTTGTTGGTCACGGCATCAACCTCTTTATGTCGAGTATCTCGTCGTTTGTTCACCCTATGCGACTCACCTTTGTGGAGTTCTACAAGAATGCAGGCTTCGAGATGTCAACACGAGCATTTGAGCCACTTACCGATGAGGAGTAAAATTTTTTAGAGAAACAATAAACAAAATTTAATAACTTAAAAAACAATTACAATTATGAATTCAACAGCTTTAATTTTGGCTTATGTAGGAGTTGCCTTGATGGTAGGTCTTGCAGGTATTGCGTCGGCAGTAGGTACAGCAATCTGCGGTCAGACAGCCGTTGGTGCTATGAAGAAGAATAGCAACGCCTTCGGTAGTTATATGATTCTTTCGGCTTTGCCAGGTTCGCAGGGTCTTTACGGCTTCGTATGTTTCTTTATGGTACAGAGCCTCTTGACAGCAGAGATTACTATGTTGCAGGCAGCTGCCGTATTTGGTGCAGGTCTGTTGGTAGGTATCGTAAACCTTGCTGCTGCAATCTACCAGGGTAAGGTTTGTGCTAACGGTATCGCAGCTATCGGTAACGGTCACGATGTTATGGGTAAAACCCTTATCCTCGGTGCGTTCCCAGAGTTGTATGCGATTTTGACTGTTGCAGCGACTTATTTGATTTCGTCGGCAGTAGCTTAAAAAATCGATTTTGGGAGGCGTTTACTTCCTTCCACTCAATTGGCGAAACGGTCACATACGCAAAGTATGCTTCCGCTTCGCCATTTTTCGTGAGCGT
>JAZRCC010000221.1:0-1975 GCA_045635405.1 Alistipes sp. | reverse complement strand
GCCACGCGTCGGAGGTTATTATCGAGTGCAACAACCGAGTAGTTGTCGATTGTCGAGACGATGTTGTCCGTGTAGATTACAAGGCTTGTAAACTCCATCGGCAGATGCATTACGGCTTGCGTGTCATCCAACCGAAAGAAGAGTTTGTAGCTGTAAACATCGTACGTCGAGCCCAACTCTACGTTCTCGATTGTTATGGGGTGAAAACTCCACTGTCGGGCGATGACGATTGAGTCGATGCGATGCGTGAAAAGTGAGTCACGCTCCTCCTTTGTGAGGTTTTTGCCCTGCAAGCTGTGTGCTGCTATGCCCGATATGCACATAGCTATGCACAGTATGAATGCCCTCATTGCCCCTAATCTTGACCAATAATGCTGCCGTCGTATGTAACATCGGGGTACCACGTCGAGGATATTGTAAGTGTCGCACTACCCGATGCAGAGTAGATATCCAGCGAGAAGTCGTAGTCCGAAGCGGAAAAGAGCGATGACGTAAATGTGACGAGCCACCCCTCGTTAGTCTGCTGTGTGACGTATCGTTGCACAGCCGGCAGCGTGTAGTTGAATAGCACGAAGTAGTATGGCGGTGTTATACCTTTAATATATGGCAGGCATATATCGACCTCGCTACCCCATACCGAAATCTGATACGACGGATTGTTGAGTATGCGAACGGTACCCGCAGGCTCTTGTTCGATATTTTGCGGTACGAATTTGAAGTTGCGGGCAAGCACTATGGAGTCGATGTAGTGCTCGTACTCGGCAAGTCGTTGGGCACGTTGTCGTTCGCGTTGCAGGTGGCGTTCGCTACGCTCTTCGCGGCGATTGGTTGCGGAGTTGTCTGTACGGCTCTGTGCATAGGTCGTAAAGCCTGCTACGATAGCAATAAGGGCAATTGTTGCTGTTAGGAAGATTGATAGACGTTTCATAATAAGGTTGATATTTTTAGTGGTTTATTCGCCACCTTCGCAAATATCGAGCCTAATTATGCTACGCTACAAAAAACAGGACGCTCCACTTTGCGGAACGCCCTGTTGAAAAAGCCTTTGTTGGCAATGTACTACATCAAAGAGTAGTCGCAGTCAGCTGTAAACTTGCTACACTCATACTCTCTGCCGAAGCGGTCAACTGCCACAACCTTCACGCTTGCACTTGGGTTTTTAAGTGTATATTTATAGACGTGGTAGCTGGTCACCAAATAGTTGCTACGGGTTCCACCCACGTGACCACGACCAACAACACCTACGTGGTAACCGATAGCCCACCAATCCTGACTCGAATCAAGTGATGGCTTTGTTGGGTTGGTCTTGCTATTGCTTGTACTATATTCCGGAACGACCTTCTTGGCAGGAATCAATGTCATATCGCCGGTGTATGTACCATTCTCATAGACCTTGATTTTCCAATCGCTGTCGGCGTTGAATACGTTTGCAAGAATAACTCTGCTTCCGTGTTGCCATTGGAAGTATTCGTGAGAGCCACCCGTAATCATATTACCACGGTAGAGTCGCAATTGGTAGTTGCGGTCATCCATACCAGGGTTAGAGCCCATATAGTACCAATTCTTGATGGTATTGCCGCTGATTTCGAATACGCCATATCCGTTAGGGCTACCGTCGCCATTCACATTCGAATACCACCAGTTACCGCAAACCGCAGCCAAAATGTGCTCGAAGACGCCACTCGACAGAGTTGGCTCGTTACGCATCGAGTGGGTGTGACCCGACAAGATGTGAGCCTCGTCGTATTGAGCAAGCAACTTGATAATCTTTTGTGCCTCTGTACCCGAGCTGTTTCGGATAGGAATATGCACGCACAAGATAACGAGCTTATCCTTTGGTACGAACGACAAATCCTGTTTGAGCCACTCGGACTGCTCTGGGGTAAATATCATATTGTAAGAGCCGGCATCGGTAGTGCTCTTCCACTGAATGTTACGCATACCGACAATGTGAGCATCGCCACGGTTGAACGAG
>JAZRCC010000220.1:0-2991 GCA_045635405.1 Alistipes sp. | reverse complement strand
AAGGCATCGACCGTGAGGTTGGTCTGTACGCGACCAAATGTGTGGTACATATCTGCCGAGAGGCTGAACGAGTGCGAACGCTCCTCGTGCAAGTCGTCTGCCAAACGGATGCGGGTACGATCCGAACCAACAATCAGGATGTGCAAATCCTCGTCAAATGCTTGTGGAGCACGGAATCCCGACGAATATACGGCACGTAGGTTGATGTTGTGCGTAGGGTTGTAACGCAAATTTACACGAGGGCTGAAAATGGCGTTATTGACCAACGAGTGCTTGTCCATACGACAGCCGATAAGGAATCCCCACTTGTCGTTTTTCCACTCGTTTTGCAAAAAGGCACTATATATATTTATATCCTGCATTGTGCGAATATCGTAGCCAATCGAGTAGTCGTTCATATAGTCGTAGCAGTACTCGGCACCTGCAGTAAGCTCGGCAGGGAGAAACCACAACTTCTTGAACTTGTAGGAGTACTGACCTCCTGCTACGACCGTCAGACCGTGAGTCTTTCCGTAGGCGTTAGGGTCCATACCGCCACCGTAGTAGCTATCGCGATGAATATCTTGAGCTGTGGCATAGACGCTGTAATGGTGTCGTGAATCACGCGACGAGCCCGAGAATGTCAAACCTCCGCTATTGATAATGTGGTCGGTTGTCTCGGCAATCAACGCTTCGTGCGGTGGGCGGTTGAGTTGGTCGCCACCACGGCGATACTCCTTCGTGAAGTGGTAGTCGAGGGTCAGTTTGTGATATGTTCCGGTCTTGATGTAGGCTTGTGTGCCGGCAGTTTGCGAGTTGATTTCGCCAATCTCGACAAAGCCGTCGCCATCGTGGTCGTATGGCTTACGATTGCGATTTTGTGCATAAACATACATTCCTGCTTTGTGGTTGTCGGTCACCAACGAGGCATTGAGCGTCGTGTTGTTGTCGTAGGCACTTCCGCAACCCGTCGATGTAATTGTGTGAGCAAGACTTCCCGTGTTGCGGAGAGGCTCTTTGGTGATGACGTTGATTGTACCACCGATGGCCGAAGCTCCATAGAGTGCCGAGCCGCCGCCTCGAACAACCTCTACACGCTCAATCATATTGGCAGGGATATGCTCCAAACCATATACGCCTGCAAGCGACGAGAATATAGGTCGAGAGTTGATGAGAATTTGCGAGTAGTGACCCTCCAAACCGTTAATACGCACCTGTGGGAAACCGCAGTTCTGGCACGTTGTCTCTACACGCAGACCCGATTGGAACGACAAACCGTCGGCAAGTGTCGGAGCCGAAGCGGTCTCGAAAAGGCGGGTATCGATAACGCTTACGAGCGATGGAGCCTCACGACGAGTCGATTCGTTACGGTTTGACGATACAACGACCGCATCGAGTGATACTTGCGACTCTCGGGTCTCGAAATTGACGTGGAGGTGTTCACCTTTCGTAACAACGATTGTCTTTTGTACAGTGTCATAACCAACTGCCGACGCAGATATGGTATATTTGCCGGCGGGTACATTTATCAGCATATAGTGGCCCTCGGTATCGGTTGTTGTGCCGATGGTTGTGCCCTCTATCGTGACATTGATAAACGGGATGTGTTCGCCGGTTGTCGAATTGATAACGTGGCCCTGAATGTTTGTTTCGCGGCGGTCGTCAATCTCGGGTGTTGCATTTGCATTGATAATATATGCAGCAACTGTTAGGAATAGGATTAAGAATTTCTTCATTGATTTTATGTGTATTTACTATTATTTCCCAAAAAAACCGCTGCAAAAGTAGTGTGAAAAAATAAAATGGGCAATACTCAATATTTGGTATTTTGCATCCAAAATGAAAAAATATTCGAATAGGGTTTCTTGTGGTGTTGCAATGTGGGAAAAAGTGGGGTATAAGGGGGTGAAAAAAGTGAAGAGTGTTCATTAAATCTATATGGTAAAAATGTTGGAATTGTGGTAAAAAATTCGTATCTTTGTGGAGTTTTTTGTGGGGTGCGATTTGGTGTCTCTACGAAGTATTTGAATAGCAATCAGATAGAAGATTAAAATTATAAATAAAATCATTTTTTTTATGGAGAGTAAATTGAAAGAGTTGACCGAGCGTCTGTATGGCGAAGGTCTTGAAAAGGGTCGTGCCGAGGCGGAGCGTTTAGTTGCTGACGCAAAGGCTGATGCAGCAAAAATTATCGCAGATGCGAAGGCAGAGGCTGCTGCAATCGTAAAGGATGCCGAGTCGAAGGCTGCCGATACAGCGAAGAACTCGATGACCGAGATTACGTTGGCAGGTAAGCAGGCGTTGGCAAAGATTAAGAGCGAAATTGCTGATGCGGTTATCGCTCGTAGCGTATCGTCGGCTGTTAAGGAGGCAACGGTTGATGCCGAGTTTGTAAAGTCGCTTTTGTTGGCTGTTGCTGCCAATTGGAACAACTGTGGCTCGAAGGTGGAGTTGAAGGCTATGTTGCCTGCTGCTTTGGAGAGCGACTTCTCGAAGGCTTTCGAGAACTCTGCAAAAGAGTTGCTCGCAGCCGGTATCGAGGTAGGTTATTCGAACGAGGTTCGCAACGGCTTCAAGGTTGCCGAGAAGGATGGTGGCTACTATATCACATTTACCGACGAGAGCTTCGAGGCTTTGATGTGCGAGTATCTCCGTGAAAAGGTTTCTACACTCCTATTTGCTTAACACTATGTTTGCAAACAACTATTACACACTCGTAGCGGGTTTTCGTGAGTATGCTCTCGATGGCGATACCAAAGGTTTCGACATCGAAGAGATTTTGCTCGATATCGAAGAGGCTGTATCGGCTGCCGATTGGCAGGCGGTAGAGTTGCTCTACACCTACTACGATTGTGAGAATCTGGTCGGTCTGCGTAACGGTACGACGGCGTACAACCGACTTGGACGCATCGCTCGCGAGGAGTTGGAGAACGAATTGCAAAACCCTACGCTGCTCTCGAAAGAGTTGGCTACGGTTGTAAGAGCGTATGCACAGCCCGATGGCGAAGATGC
>JAZRCC010000219.1:0-6353 GCA_045635405.1 Alistipes sp. | reverse complement strand
AAGGTTGCCGATGCCTATATCAACAGAGGTGTATGCTATCTCTATCTGAAAGATACGGTACGAGCATACGAGAATTTCGATATTGCGGTGCGTACCAACCGCGAAAACCCTACGAGCTACAATCGTCGTGGAGCTCTGTATATGCAGCAACGCCGATACGAGGAGGCCGAGCGAGATTTCGATAAGGCGATAGAGTGCGACTCTACCCTGCCGCTATCGTATTTCAATCGAGCATTAGTCTATAACGAAACCTCGCGACCAATGCAGTCGCTTGCCGATTTGGATCGGGTTATAGGGCTGGATTCGACAAGTTCAATCACCTATTTCAACCGAGCCATAATTCGTTCGAATGTCGGAGATTACAATCGTGCTCTCGAAGATTATAACCGTGTGGCAGAGTACTCGCCCGACAACGTCTTGGTCTATTACAACCGAGCCCGACTCTATGCACATCTGGGCGAAATTCGACGTGCTGTTGCAGACTATACACGAGCAATAGAACTCTACCCCGACTTTGCGAATGCCTACCTCGGACGTAGCGATATGCGACGAATACTTCGTGATGCGGCGGGTGCAAAACGTGACCGCGAGATAGCCGAACGCAAAATTGCCGAGTATCGTTCGCGTTTGAGGGATAGCACCTACTCTATTTATGGCGACACCACTCAACGCTTCAATAAACTGTTGTCGTTTGAGAGCAAAATTGCGGGCTCGTCGTTCGAGCAGATTAAATCTCGCCACGCCGACAATGGCAACGCTATGACCTTGCTGCCAATGTACCGCTATACGTTCCGCCTGCGAGACTCTATCGATACGGAGCAATCGACCCGCCGATTCCACTCACAGCGTGCCGAGGATTTCGCTGCAAAGTTCAAAAATCCATTGCTTACGATTTCTCGACTCGAAAGCAATATCAGCCCCGATTCGTTGTTGCGTATAAATCGAACCTACCGAGAGGAGATAAAACATAGCGAAAAGGAGAGCGAGTGGCTTCGTCTGTTCGAGTTGGCTATCAGCGAATCACTTATAAAGCAGTACACCAACTCTGTAAATACATTTACGGCTGCCATCGAGAAGAATCCGTCAAATCCCTTCCTCTATCTCAATCGTGCTGCGGTGCGTGCCGAGATGATAGACTTCATCTCCTCTATCGACAACGGCTATCAGCGAATATCTATCGAGACAGACCCTGCTAACCGACTACACAACTCACACACCCGCATATTTGACTACGACGAGGCAATTTCGGACCTTAACAAGGCGATAAAACTCGATGCCCATTTTGCGTATGCCTACTACAACCGAGCCAATCTGTATGCTCTGTCGGGTAAGTTGCCAGAGGCTTTCAACGACTATACGAAGGCGATTGAACTCAATCCGCACTTTGCCGAGGCGTACTACAATCGTGGTTTGATACAAATATATATGAAGGATACTCGCAAGGGCTATCTCGATATATCGAAGGCGGGAGAGCTCGGTATTGTCGAGGCGTATGAGTTGTTGCGACGTTATGCGAAATAGTAAACCAAAGATAAAACAAACTTAAAAAAAGAGACTGCTATGACAGAAAATGCTGTTAAATTTCTGAACGACAAGGCGTGGGCTCGTTGGAGTGCAATGGTGATGATTGCACTGATGATGTTGTTTGCCCATATGTTTGTCGATGTAATCTCGCCGTTGCAGGAGTTAATACAAGTGCAACGCGGTTGGACTGCCGATGTATTCGGAACGTATGCCGGCTCGGAGTACCTACTCAATGTGTGGGGCTTTTTGATTGTTGCCGGAATTATTCTCGACAAGTGTGGCATCCGCTTTACGGGCAAATTATCGGCTACGATGATGCTGATAGGTGCCTGCATCAAGTTCTATGCCGTAAGCGAGCAATTTATGGGTACAGGCTTGGAGAGCTGGCTCAACTCGTGGTGGGTTGAGATGCCCGGTAGTGCAAAGCTCGCTTCGTTGGGCTTTATGATTTTTGGTTGCGGTTGCGAAATGGCGGGTATTACTGCGTCGAAAGCACTTGCAAAGTGGTTTGAGGGTAAGGAGATGGCTCTGGCGATGGGTCTTGAAATGGCTTTGGCACGTGTTGGTGTGTGGGCAATCTTCACAATCTCGCCACGTTTGGCAGGTATCGACGGTGCAGACCCATCGATTGTTCGCCCCGTAGCATTTTGCTGTGCACTGTTGGCTATCGGTCTGCTCTGCTATGTAGTATTTTGCGTGTTGGACCGCAAGTTGGATGCCGAGCATGGCGTTGTTGATGGTGGTTCCGATTCGGAGGATGAGTTTAAGTTGTCGGATATTGGCAAGATTATCACATCGCGTCTCTTCTGGATTGTTGCACTGCTCTGTGTACTCTACTACTCGGCAATCTTCCCATTCCAGAAGTTTGCAGCAAATATGTTGCAGAGCAATCTCGGAATTTCGGCAACCGAGGCGGCAGATATCTTCCGTTGGTTCCCTATCGGTGCGGCTTGTATCACACCTCTGCTCGGTTGGTTCCTCGACCGTCGCGGTAAGGGTGCTACGATGTTGATGTGTGGTGCAGTGTTGATGATTATCTGCCACACAACCTTTGCTCTGTTGTTGCCAATGTACCCAAGTCGCTTGTTGGCCTATGTCGCTATTGTGGTGCTGGGCGTTTCGTTCTCACTCGTACCTGCTGCGTTGTGGCCATCGATTCCTAAAATTATGGATAAACGCTTCCTCGGTAGTGCATATTCATTGATTTTCTGGGTGCAGAATTTCGGTTTGAGCTTTACGCCTATGTTGATTGGTTGGGCATTGGAAAAGACCAACCCGGGTGTGGCAGAGAAGATTGCGGCAAATGTCGAGGGTGTTGCCTACAACTACACCTACCCGATGTTGATTTTTGCATCGTTGGGAGTGTTGGCACTCATCTGTGCATTGTGGCTCAAAGCCGAGGATAGACGAAATCACTACGGACTCGAAGAGCCTAATGTGAAGTAGATAAAATTCCATTTTGGGTAATATTTTGTGAATATTGGGGCAGGATTTGATAAAAATCTTGCTCCAATATCGTTTTCGTAAGATTTTTTATCTATATTTGCACTCGGAACCATCTTATATTTTTTATGGGAAATGAGAAAAATAGTGCTTTTTGTTTTGGCAACTATCAGTTGCTTTACCACCTTCTCGCAAGAGGCTGAAAGAGAAAACACTACCCCCGATTTCGTCGTAATACCACGTTTCGACGCTAACCCTTACATTGCCACAAAACATACGGGTCTGAAAAGTTTCGACTTTGGTGCGACCTCTCTCTACACCCTTTTCGAGGGCTCGGTTGGCAACTTCTCCTACTCGATGAGCAACCATTGGCTCTCGACCTCCCCAGCAGATTTGTACAGAAATACGTTCCGCTCCGACGATGTGAATTGGCTCGATTGGCTCACTTTGACCTACAATGTGGGACAGTTTGGCTTTACGGTCGGTAAGGACGTGCTGGCTGTTGGCGGATACGAGATTATACCGAGTGATGTGGATCAGCATCAGGCTCTGTGCAGCACATTCTGGCACAATGCAGCGGTCTATCAGTGGGGTGCGAAGGTGGACTATACATCGAAAGATGAATCGACCTATCTCGCATTCCAATTTACGACCTCCCCATTTGGCGAGCGTCCGTTCTCATCGAAGTTGTTTACCTACTCGCTCTATTGGTCGGGCGAATATGGTTGTTGGGCTCCCGCTTGGTCGCTCAACTTCATAGAGCACGAACGTGGCGAGTTCCACTCTATTATCTCGCTTGGTAACCGCTTCTCGTTTGGCGACTTCTCGTTCGATGTCGATTATACCAACTTTGCATCGTCGTTCGACAGTTTTTTCGAGCAATCTATGGCTCTGACTCTGCGTGCTGAGTATAAGTTTGGCGAAAAGGTCGAACTCTTTGCCAAAGGCGGATATGAGCACGCCAGAGGTGGCAACCCATACGAGTGGGCCGATGAGGATACGGGCGAAATATGCTACGACAGCACAATCGTCCCATCGATGATATTGCCCGATAAGGACTATTTCTACTATGGAGCAGGTGTTCACTACTACCCTCTCCGCAATAGTCAGGATTTGCGTCTGCACGCAATTGTTGCCTCGAATAATTACGCCAAGGGAGTCTCTTTGACATTTGGTGCAACATACTATTTCAATCTCACAAAAACTATTCTCAAATACCGTAAGAAATAAAATGAGTACAGAAAAGAGTACGATTATTAAAATTGAGCATTTGAGCAAATCGTTTGGTGACAAACTTGTGCTCGATGATATCAATCTCGACATCAAGCGTGGCGAGTTCGTAACACTGTTGGGCCCTTCGGGTTGTGGTAAAACTACGCTGTTGCGAATGTTGGCAGGTTTTACCGGTGCCGATAGCGGTGTTATTACGATGGACGGCAACGATATTTCGGATATACCTCCGCACCGCCGACCACTCAATACGGTATTTCAGCGTTATGCTCTGTTCCCACACCTTAACGTCTATGACAATATCGCATTCGGACTAAAACTCAATAAGGTGAAACCCGATGAGATTGAGAAGCGTGTACGTCGTGTGTTGAAGATGGTAAGTATGACCGACTACGAGGAACGTGATGTGAATTCGTTGTCGGGAGGTCAGCAGCAGCGTGTTGCGATTGCACGAGCAATTGTCAATCAGCCGAAGGTGCTGCTTCTGGATGAGCCGCTTGCAGCACTCGATTTGAAGATGCGTAAGGATATGCAGATGGAGCTGAAGGAGATGCACCGCACGTTGGGTATCACCTTTATATACGTTACGCACGATCAGGAGGAGGCTCTGACATTGAGCGATACGGTAGTTGTTATGAGCGAGGGTAAGATTCAGCAAATCGGTGCCCCTATCGACATCTACAACGAGCCTGTAAACTCGTTCGTTGCCGATTTTGTCGGCGAGAGCAACATTCTCGACGGAAAGATGATTCGTGACCGCGAGGTTGAGTTCATCGGCCACCGCTTCGATTGTGTCGATGCAGGTTTTGGCGAGAACGTAGAGGTCGATGTCGTGGTACGTCCCGAGGATATATACCTCTTCCCTAATACCGAGAATGCCCAATTCACAGGAACAATCAAGTCGTGCATCTTCAAGGGTGTTCACTACGAGATGTTTGTCGATACTGACAATGGCTACGAGTTGATAATTCAGGACTACAACGCATTCGAGGTTGGCTCGGTTGTCGGTATGTTGGTAAAGCCGTCGGATATTCACGTTATGCAGAAGGAGCGTAACCACAATGCATTCGAGGGAACGATGATTTCGCCAACGTGTGTCGAGTTCCTGGGCAAGCAGTTTGAGTGTGAGCAGTCGAATTTGGTTGCAGGCGACAACGTCATCGTGCGTGTCGATTTCGATAAGGTCGAGCTTTTGGACGACAAGGATGATGGAACGCTGATTGGCGAGGTTAATTATATCCTCTACAAGGGTAACCACTACCATCTGACAATCTTGACCGACGATGGCGATAAGGTCTATGTCAATACCAACGATATTTGGGACAACTGCGATATTGTCGGCATATCAATCGCACCGAAGAATCTTCGCATAACAAAACGTGTATAACCGTGCAAACTTTGCAATTAGGATGAAAGGATTGACACGTCGCTCGAATTGGGCGTTGCCTTACGCCATCTTCTTGGCAATATTTGTTGCCTTGCCGATGTTGCTGATTATATACTACTCGTTTACGGATGCCGAGGGAGGCTTTTCGTTTGCAAACTTCTCGAAGTTTGTGACACAGCCCGAGGCGGTAAATACGTTTATATACTCTATCGGCATAGCCATCGTTACGACCGTAATATGTATCTTATTGGGATACCCTGCTGCATATATTTTGAGTAATCGTGCACTCAACCGCTCACAAATTACCGTTGTGCTGTTTATTTTGCCGATGTGGGTAAATATCTTGGTTCGTACGCTTGCTACGGTTGCGTTGTTCGATTTTGTGCATATTCCGCTCGGTGAGGGTGCATTGATTTTCGGTATGGTCTATAACTTCCTACCGTTTATGATATACCCTATCTACAATACGATGTTGAAGATGGACCACTCGCTCATCGAGGCAGCCGAGGATTTGGGAGCACCGCCTCGTACCGTATTTTGGAAGGTTATGGTACCACTCTCGATGCCGGGCGTTACGAGTGGTGTGATGATGGTATTTATGCCAACTATCTCGACATTTGCTATTGCCGAATTGTTGACGATGAATAATGTAAAGTTGTTTGGTACCACTATTCAGGAGAATATCAACAACGGTATGTGGGAGTATGGCGCTGCGCTATCGTTCATTATGTTGATTATCATTGGTATAACCTCGCTTTTCACTGACTCG
>JAZRCC010000218.1:0-5775 GCA_045635405.1 Alistipes sp. | reverse complement strand
TCGATATGGTTGGAGTTGTAGGTGAGGTCAATCTGTGTCTTGTGGTAGATACCTCCGTTGAGTTTTGCCTCCTTCTGCTGCCGTAGGGCAACAAGCAACGGCATAGCCTTCCGCTGACGAGGTTTGCGAACGGGTAGCTCTGCATCGGCAGGGATGCTCCACGTCTTGCCTACGAGGATTGCACCCTCAATCTTTCCGAGGGAGCAGTAATTACGCACGGTACGCTCTGCAACGCCATACTTGGCAGCAACCTCTGTAACTGATATATAGTTCATACGCTATGACTATCGGCAAGTTTTAGACCGATTTTCTGCTGCAAATATAGTAATTATTGCCGATATCGGCAAATTATAGACTCTTTTTTAGGGTTTTGCTGCGGAGTAGCAGCAGTTTTGTTGCTGCCACAAAACCGATAAAGTCGAGTAAGGTCTTGTAACGTCGAGTAAAGTCAAGTAAGGGTTTTCTTTTTGCCGTGGTCGCTTGTCGCTTTTGCTCGCTCTCCTTAAATTCCTTAAACTCCCTAATATCCCTTCACGGCGTTCTGCAAAGCAGCAGCGGGCTTCGCCCCTAATGGCAAAGCCCACTCAATATAGTGCTCCTATAGCAGCAAGATGCTCCTCTATTTGAGTTTTTGTTCTGCCAGCCAACGCTCGGCATCGAGTGCTGCGATGCAACCCTTGCCGGCGGCTACGATAGCCTGTCGATAGTGTGGGTCGCAGACATCGCCCGCAGCGAAGATACCCTCGACCGAGGTCTTTGAGGTGTTGCCCTCGACCACGATATAGCCATTCTCATCGAGAGCCACCTTGCCTGCCACGAGTTCGCTATTAGGGTGGTGACCAATCGCGAGGAAGAATCCCGTAACGGCAATCTCGTACTCCGAGCCATCGTTGCGACGCAGACGTACGCCCGTCACACCATCGGCATCGCCCAGCACTTCGGCGGTGTTGTGCTCGAAGAGTACCTCGATATTTTCGGTTGCAAAGACCCTCTCCTGCATCGCCTTCGAGGCACGCAGGAATGGTTTGCGGACAATCAGATAGACCTTGCGACAGAGCGAGGCGAGGTATGTAGCCTCCTCGCAAGCGGTATCGCCACCACCCACAACTGCCACATCCTGACGACGATAGAAGAAGCCGTCGCACGTTGCACAGGCACTTACGCCCATACCGCGGAATTTCTGCTCCGAAGGCAAGCCGAGATACTTTGCCGTAGCACCCGTAGCGATGATTACGCTATCGGCCTCCAACTCATCGCCGTTGTCCGTACGCAGACGGAATGGGCGTGCGGTGGTGTCGATTTCGGCAATCGACCCGCTGCGAATATCGGTGCCAAGACGCTCGGCCTGACGACGCAGGTCGGCCATAAGTGCCTTGCCCTGAACACCATCGGGGTAGCCGGGGAAGTTCTCGATTTCGGTTGTTGTGGTAAGTTGTCCGCCCGACTCCCAACCCTCGTAGAGGATAGGAGAGAGAGTCGCACGCGAAGCATAGATGGCAGCCGTATATCCCGCAGGACCGCTGCCGACAATCAGACATTTTGTTCGTTGCATAATATACTCTTTATCTCTTGTTGTAAACCTTTTCTCTTGCGTTGTTTTGCACAGCTCTCCGACCGCTTAATCGCCATAAAGATGTCGCGAGGGCTCTTTTCGCGGACTATATCCGAGCCAAAACGCTCTTCGTCCAACGCATCGAACTCCTCGCCATCGTAGTTGAAGAGGCGGAATTTGCCATCCTCGATAGCACGGAAGTGACCCTTATCGACCTCGAATACGACATTCTCGAAGTGGGGGTCGATGATGATTTGCCCCGCACGGTCGATGACTCCTGCACCGCTCTCGGTACGAACGACCGAGCGACCCTCCTTGAAGTTCTCGACCCAGAGGTATTTCGCTTCGACGACCACATTTTGGTGTACATCCGCAAAGCCATAGCGACCATTCATCATAATTCGGACACGCTCCTCGCACAGGTCATATACACGTTCGATTGGCGAGGCGTTCTCCACTCTCCACTCGGCAACACTGCTGATATTAGGCTCGTTGTCCATCTGGTCGATAAAGGTGTAGAGCGGACGGAAGTTGCTCTTCGCTTTGCCTCTGCGTATCTGATGTATGCGGGTCAGGTGCATACGCTCCTTGCCGACGATTATGCAGTGGGGCGTGAGGTTTGTGTGGGTGATGTTGAGTCGCTGCATCTCGATTTGCAGTTCGTCGAGCATTTCGCGGAGTCGCTGCTTGGTGATATCGCGGGCTTCGTAGAGCAAGCACCCCTCGGGCAGACGTTGCAGGATGATATCGGTGCGGTGTCGCTCGGTATCCATATCGAAGAAGAGCATCTCCTCGCGAAAAGCCTGACAATCATCGAACAGAGGTGTGCTTGTACGCCTAATCCAGCGTACCAAGTTTGCCATATCCTCAAACGTACCCTCGGTCATAGGCATATAAAGCACCGCTCTCTGTCCATACGCCAACTTAACTTGTGCCTCGGCGTAGTTGCCCGCACACACTACGGCTGGTCGGTCGCTCTGTGCATAGCGAGGCGAGACCATCAGCATAAGTTGGGCCCTGAAATAGGCATAGGGAGTCTTTAAGGCTCGTGTAAGAGCTGTAAGTGGTGCTATCATTCGTTTGTTCGTTAGCGTGTTATGTGTGTTCCTATATCGATTATATCGAACAGCGAATGGGGTACGATATTGTACGCCATAGCCAAAAATGGCTGTTCGACGTTTTTATCTTTAAGTTTGCGAATGCTGCGTATCTTGCGGTCGTAGTACTTCGGCAAGACGCTCGACATATCGGCCATCATACGGGCATATACATCCGAAGGCACCTCGTCGCGAGTGGGGAATATCACCTCGTCGCTCTGCGGCATATTGCGAATAAGGATATTTACCAGCAACACATTGCCGTCGGAGGTCGATACCTCACGCAGTCGCATTGCTGAATCGAGCAGTTTGCGGTCGAAACCGTCGGTCGATTCGCCATCCGTGATGTTGATGACCATCGGCGGAAAGCTGTTGGTATTTTTGGGTTGGCGGCACCACTCTTCGAGCATCTGCGTTGCCAGGTCGAGCAGCTCGTTCATCGGCGTAAGGCCTACGGCGTGCGACTCTACCCAAGGTCTATATTTGAATGATGTTGTGACATCCTCGCCCGCATCGTTTTTGTAGGTGTAATCCACCTTCTCCACTTCGGGCATCATCGCCGCCACCTCCTCGATAGGGATAAGTCTCAACTCGTCGCCAAGCAGTGGCTCGATACTGTTGCCGTTGTAGCCCAATACGGCAATGTCGTAGTAGTGTCGCACCTCGTCGTGACGTGTTGCACGCAGTACCAACTCGTAAATCAACGTATTGGCAACCATCGACACGGCTGCCGATTTGGGTGCTCGAATGTAGCCAAAATCTACGACGCTCTGCATCGAAGCCGAGCAGTCGATGGCAATGATGCAGGCGGTAGGTTGCTTGCGAGTTACGGGTTGATAATATTTTGGTGGCTCAATCATTCTTTGTCAAATTGCTTAACTATCAAAGTTTTACGTTACGCACAGCCTCGAAGTCGGCATCGCGTACGGCACCGCCGTCGGAGTCGATACCATAGCCGATGCTTGTGTTTCGCGAGTTGTCGTTCTGGCGGTCTGCCTCGGCGATGTTGCGCAGCTGCTTGAATGCCGCTTCGCCCTCCGTAATGGCTTGTGCAATCTCCTCGTCGGATGGGGTGTGACCCAACTTCTGTGCAAGCATAGCCAACGCCCAGCCGTGAGCTCGGTCGTCGTAGTGTTGGGCAAACTCTCGCAGGCGGTTATCGATATCCTTAATCGATATCACGCCATCCTCGACGCTATCGAGCAGTGTCTCGACAAACTTCTGCTCGACGTATTGACCTGCCAAATCGACCCAACGACGGGCCTTCGTAGGTTTCGATTTGCCACACTTCAACATCGTAGCCATTGCTGCTGCAAAGTACTTCTCGTAGAGCGACAGGCCTCGAATTAACATCGACGACTTTATGAGTGTGCCGTTGTAAGCGAACACATCGTCGTCGGGCGATGCTGCCTGCATAGCGTTGAGTATGCCGATGGCACGGTGTACCTTGTATGCCAAGAGTGGGTTGTGTTCGTTGAATGAGATGATATCGCGGTATATGCGGCGTTTATCACGCTTCGGCCACTTGGCAATATCTCGCAATGTACCACTGCTTCGGAGTGCAAATCCGGGCATAAGCAGCGAGTCGCCGTGGCTCTCGATAAGGTACGAGAATGGCATTTCGCTCGTATCGTGGTGCTTGGTATGGCGACCCAATACGGTGGTAAATTCGCCCTCGTCGGATGGTGCCATAACGTAGCCGTTCGATGCCGACTTACAGCCTCGGCGGTGGACCGCCTGGTGCACAGGGCCACTCTTGAAGAGGTGGTTACTCTGGTTGGTACCACTACCCGCGTTGTAGAACGAGAAGATACCGGCAATAAGCAGCGACGACTTGTGGTGCGACACCGTATATGGGCCCGCAAAGATGGAGCAGGCCTCGCCGTGTTCGCAGTGCGAGTTAGCAAAGAAGAGCGAATCGACGGCCGTAAAGGAGTTGCCGAGTTTCACACCCTCGCCGATGAACGAACGTACGACGATAACACCCATATCGAGCGATGCACCCTCGACAGCGATAAAGTCGCTACACTTGACATCCATACCGATGTGTACGCCGTCGAGCAGTGTTCCGTTTTCGAGCAGCGAAGCACCCTCGATAACAACATCGTCGCCGATATTCACCTCGCGGATAAATCGAACACCGATGATGCGGGAACGCTTGCCGACATAGCCTATCGATGAGCGACGACTCTCGGCAACCTCATCTGCCCACGCTGTCGAGAGTTCGACAATGCGGGGACGATGGCGATACATCGCCGTAACGTATGCCGACTGTGCGGTCAGGTGTTCGTGAATACGCACCATACGACCGCCATTCTCGTTTACGGTAGCGACATCCACGCCGTTGCCGAAGGTTGATGAGTGGCGACACTCCATACGCACGGTCGAGATGACGTGAGCCTCGGCACCGATATGGTAGTTGATGATTGTCGAGTCGAAGAGGTGAGCTCCACTCTCGATAAATATATCGCCACCAAAGCGACAACTGCGGACATACTCGATGTGGAACGGGTCGGCAATCTTCACACGCGACCAATCTTCGGACCACGAGCCGGCAATGGTCAGTTCTCGAATCTCGTCGATGGTTAGGTTTCTGAATTTCACGTCATTGTTCATAGCGGTATCTGTTTTTTGGTAACTCTACTTTGCCAGAAAGCCTCCACGCTCCAACAGTGGCTCGGCATCGGCAACCGAACGGCAACACCAGCGGTATAGCACCTCGCGTTGCTCGGCATACGGCAGTTGCCATTGGGCGACATCGTGACGCACTCGCTGCGAGAGCATATAGGTGATGATTGCAGCACACGCCGAGACATTCAGACTCTCGACCATACCCTCCATCGGAATACGCAGAAAGGCATCCGCCTCGGCAAATACCTCGTCCGAAATACCGCTCTTTTCGGTGCCGAGGACTATGGCAAATCGCCCCGCCGTAACGTCGAATGTTTCGGGGGTGCAACTCTCCTTGTGAGGTGTAGTTGCCACGATGCGGTAGCCCTCACGACGCAGTGCCGCGATGCACTCGGCAGTCGAGCGGTGCTGGTGGATATCGACCCACTTGTCGGTGCCACGCACGATGTTGATATTCGGGTTGAATGCACAGAGCGTCTCAACGGTGTGGAGTTG
>JAZRCC010000217.1:0-1792 GCA_045635405.1 Alistipes sp. | reverse complement strand
CACGAAGGGCAAGCGATATACTCGGTATGCGAAAATCTTGCTCGTGCAGCCTGCAAAATCATCAACTCTATGTTGTGCAACTCTTCATCTGCGATTTGTGGTGCATCCACCCATACGCCATCTGCCAAGCCGTCGAGCAGGAGTTGTCCCATATCGGCAGCGGCACGGAGTGCCACCTCCTCGGCAGAGCCTTCGTACTTGCGACGGATAACTACGGGTTTGTCGTGCTCGGCATTGAGAATTGCCGAACGCCACTCGGCAGTAGGATTACCACTCACTGCATCGATAACGATATACTCATCTGTAATCTCGCTATGTGCCACAATCGGAGCAGAAGTGCGACGACGATACTCAAACGGAGAGTACCTCTCGGGGTGCTTGACCTCGAACTCGCCCTCACGATTTTGGAAATGTTCGACCAACATCTGCGCCACTGGCACCTCGTTCTCGGGCGCTTCGGTCAGCGACACACGGATTGTATCGCCCACGCCATCCGCCAACAATGCGCCAATACCTACGGCACTCTTAATTCTGCCCTCGATATCGTTGCCAGCCTCGGTAACACCCAAGTGGATAGGGAACGCCATACCCTCACGCTCCATAGCCTCGACCAAAAGGCGATAGGCGTGCACCATAACTCGGGTATTGCTCGACTTCATCGAGACGACCACTTGGTCGAAATTCTCCTTGACGCAAATTCTTAAAAACTCCATTGCCGATTCGACCATTCCCGCAGGGGTGTCGCCGAGTCGGTCGACAATATGACGAGCCAACGAGCCGTGGTTGACACCAATACGCAACGCCACTCCACGCTTGCGACACTTCTCGATAAGAGCCTCCAACTCGCCACCGCTGGTGCGGTAGTTACCAGGATTGATGCGCACCTTATCGACCGATTCGGCAGCGATAGATGCAATCTCGGGAACAAAGTGGATATCTGCCACAATCGCAGTCTGATAGCCATCTCGACGCACTCCTACCACTATGTCGGCAAGTGCCTCGCCCTCCTTTTTGCCCTGTGCCGTAAGGCGTACGATAGGCGCACCGGCATCGGCGATGCGCTCGATTTGTGCCACGCTCTTTTCGATATCGGCAGTAGCGGTATTTGTCATCGACTGCACCGCAATCGGGTTGTTGCCACCAATGGTGGTCGCTCCAATCTTAACCTCGACGCTTTGGCGTCTTGTATATTTTGTCAACTCCATAACGCAAAGATACAAAAAAGTGCGTAGAATAGTAACCCCAAAAACTATTTTGTTGGTGGCAAAATAAAAAATTCCTCTTTTCGATTGACTATTAGCAATTTTATTGCTATCTTTGGAAAATTATGAACTTAAAACCAAAAACTACAACCATTATGTTTAACGAAAATCAGATTCACGAAATCGAAGCTCACGGCTTGACCGTAGCACAAGTAGAGGCTCAAATCGAGGCATTCAAGCGTGGTTTCCCGTCGCTCGAAGTTGTTAAGGCGGCTTCACCCGAGGATGGCATCACCATACTCTCCGAGGAGCAGTGCGACAATGCCGTAAAATACTACGACACAGTTGCCGAGCAGCTCGAAGTGGTAAAGTTTGTACCTGCGTCGGGTGCGGCAACCCGTATGTTCAAGGAGTTGTTCGAGTTTGTGAATGACGACAAGCGAGGTAAGGGCATCGACACCCTCTTGCAGAATATCGAGAAGTTCGCCTTCTACGAGGAGTTGAAGGCTACGGGCGTAGATTTCGCAGACGATAAGGCTGTCGTTTCGGCAATCATCAAGGCAGGTCTTAACTATGGTGCAAAGCCAAAG
>JAZRCC010000216.1:0-3010 GCA_045635405.1 Alistipes sp. | reverse complement strand
CACGACAAACGGGCATTTTCGTGACACAAACCTCGTTTGGTCACGAAGTTGTAGATACCACCCTTACCCTCCTTATCGCCCGGATACCAATTCTGCACGGTCGAGTACTTCACCTCGGCATCGCGTTCGACAACAATCTCGACCACAGCCGCGTGCAGCTGATTCTCATCACGCTGTGGTGCGGTACAGCCCTCCAAGTAGCTGACATACGAAGCCTCGTCGGCAACAATCAGCGTACGCTCGAACTGACCCGTGCCCTGTGCATTGATTCGGAAATAGGTTGATAGCTCCATCGGGCAACGCACACCCTTCGGAATATAGCAGAACGAGCCATCCGAAAAGACAGCCGAGTTGAGTGCTGCATAGTAATTGTCGGCATAAGGCACAACCGAGCCTAAATAGCGACGAACAAGGTCGGGGTACTCACGCACCGCCTCCGAAATTGAGCAGAAGAGAATACCCTTCTCTGCCAAAGTTTCGCGGAAGGTGGTCTTTACCGAGACCGAGTCCATAACGGCATCGACCGCAACGCCAGCCAATGCCATCTGCTCTTCGAGCGGAATACCGAGCTTGTCGAAGGTGCGTTTCAACTCGGGGTCAATCTCATCGACCGACGACAACGCCTTCTTCGGTTTTGGCTCGGCGTAGTAGATGATATCCTGAAAATCGATTGGCGGAATTCGCAAATGTGCCCACTCCGGTACAGCCATCGTAAGCCAATGGCGGTAGGCCTTCAATCGATATTCGAGCAACCACTCTGGCTCGCCCTTCTTTTGTGAAATCAATCGTATAATATCCTCGTCGAGACCTTTACGGATAGTTTCGGTCTCGATATCCGATGTAAATCCGTACTGATACTCGCCACTTTCCAGCGCGTCTAATATCTCTCTGTTTTTCTCCTCCATACATCCAATGTATATAAGCCTACAAAGATAGGTAAAATAACTCGATTTTCCTCACATTTTCCAACAAGTTTGCCATTTATTGAAATAAATGGTAAAAATTGACCCAAACACAATATTTGCAATGCTAAAAACAAGAGGCCGCACCCCTCGACCAACAGAGAGCCTATATGCACCCACACATAAAAAAATCAAGGGAGCATCTTTCGACGCTCCCTTGCGGAGGGCACTGGATTCGAACCAGCGGATACCTTACGATATCGGCAGTTTAGCAAACTGCTGGTTTAAGCCACTCACCCAACCCTCCAAATAGTTGTAAAGTAGTCTTAAATTTTAAGAGTACGCAAAGGTAAATCAATTTAGCGAAACTGCAAAATAATTCGGCGAAAAAGTTTTCAACAATTGCATTTTATACCCAACCGTACCCTATTTTTCTATCTCTACTCGCCAAAAAGAGTCTGCTCCAACCCCTCGATTGTCATCCGTTCGAAAGAGTCAACAACAAGATGAGCGCCCGCCTCTTTAAGGGATTCGGCCGCCGTAGTTGTTGCTATCGCCACAACTTTACACCCCGCAGCCACACCTGCCTGGACGCCCGAAATTGCATCCTCGAAGACCACGCAATCTGTCGGCAAAAGCCCCAATCGGTCGCAGCAAGTGAGGAAAATTTCGGGATTGGGTTTGCAGTGCTGCACATCGTTGCCCGAAATTGTAACATCCATCAAATCGGCCGAGTGGGTTGCATCGATGATAAATTCAACATTTTCGCGAGGGCCTGCCGAGCCGATAGCACACCCTATACCGAGCGACCTTGCCTCCTCGATAAGCGGACGCAGACCGGGTGTCAAATCGGCATCGGGGCGGTAGAGTTCGCGGTAGATTGCCTCCTTTTCGTCGGCGAGAAATTCAACTCCGTACTTCTCGCAAATTTCGCTATCGAGAACGGCACGAATTACATCATCTTTGTGCCAACCGAAAAAGCGGCCATCGACAGGTTGTCGCAACGTGTAACCGTGGCGTCGAGCCTGCTCCTCGAATGCTCGTGAGTGGTATGGCATATTTGGCACAAGTGTGCCATCCATATCAAAAATCAGACCTTTTATCTTGTTCATAATCAGTTTTTTCTATTACGCTCCAATAAATTCTCGCAACTCATTGCATTCGACCTTTATGTCCTTCACGCTCGATATAGCGACGGGCAAAATCAGATGCAATGCATCGCCTTCGCGTTTCTTATCGGCAAGCATAATTTGCAGGGCCTCGCCAATCGCAATAGGCATTGCCGTAGCAAAGCCAAAATGCTCTATAAGGGCGACAATTCGAGCTGCATCCTGCTCCGTTATCAGCGAGTGCCGCAAAGCCACTCGGCACATCTCGACCATACCAATCGCAACCGCCTCACCGTGCGAATAGATGCTCGACTGCTGTTCGATTGCGTGGGCAACGGTATGTCCCAAATTCAATACCCGTCGCAAGCCCGATTCAAACTCATCGGCACGCACAATTTCGACCTTCACACGCATAGCCGCCTCGACGCACGACTGCAACAGTGCAACATCACTTCGTAGTTGCCCGAAACTATGTTGTTCCAGCATCTCGAAGAGATTTCGGTCTGCAATAACAGCCGCCTTTATAACCTCTGCCAAACCGCTACGGAAATCTCTATCGCTCAATGTTTTCAACATCGCAACGTCGCACACCACGAAATCGGGCTGACGGAAAGTGCCGACCATATTCTTATAGCGATTAAGATTGACTCCGTTTTTACCACCTATGGCAGCATCGACCATCGCCAACAGCGTTGTCGGCACAAAGCCAAAGTGCAGACCTCGCATATAGGTTGCTGCCACAAAGCCCGTAAGGTCGGTAACGACACCTCCTCCAATTGCCAAAAGCAATGTAGAGCGGTCGGCGTGACGCTCGATAAGTTCTGCATACAACCGTTCGGCACAAGCAAGGCTCTTGGTTGCCTCACCCGCCGGCACCGTGATATGCTCGAATTGTTCAACCAATGCGGCGTGGCATTTGGCAACATTCTCGTCGGTAATCGCAATCACTCGCCTATCGGAATTGAGTAGCAGAGAGAGCTGTTCGGCTGCATTACCAAT
>JAZRCC010000215.1:0-5248 GCA_045635405.1 Alistipes sp. | reverse complement strand
GATACGGAGGTGGTCAGGGTCGGTGTACATCGACATAACCTTCTGCTTAACCTCCTTATCGCTATCCGAGAGGTAGATGCAGTTGCCGAGCGACTTGCTCATCTTTGCTTTGCCATCCGTTCCAGGCAGACGCATACAGGCACTATTGTCGGGCAGCATAATCTCTGGCACGACCAACACCTCTCCGTATGTGGTGTTGAATTTGTGTACGATTTCGCGGGTCTGCTCAATCATAGGCTCTTGGTCTTCGCCCACAGGTACGGTTGTCGCTTTGAAGGCGGTGATATCTGCGGCTTGCGAAATAGGGTAGGTGAAGAATCCGACCGGAATACCCTTCTTTTGGGTTGTGTCGCCCTCGACGGTCTCCTCTGCGAAGTCGCGAAGTTTGATTTCCGCCTTTACGGTAGGGTTGCGTTGCAGACGCTGTACCGTAACCAAATTCATATAGTAGAATGCCAACTCGCACAACTCTGCAACCTGCGATTGGATGAAGATGGTCGAACGCTGTGGGTCGATGCCGCAAGAGAGGTAGTCCAATGCCACCTCGATAATGTTTTGACGAACTTTTTCGGGATTGTCGGCATTATCTGTAAGTGCTTGTGCATCAGCAATCATAATAAAAATCTTGTCGAACTCCTCCGACTTTTGCAACTGCACACGGCGGCTTAACGAACCGACGAAGTGTCCCAAATGCAAGCGACCTGTTGGACGGTCACCCGTCAAAATAATCTTACCCATATCTTAAATTAGTATTAACTGTTTCTAAAACTCTACAAAAGTATGAAAAATATTGCATTACAGCGAATAAGAGTTGTTTGTATAGTTTTTTTTTATAACTTTGCACAAATAATAAATAATACTATGACTATAATCCAACTTGAATATCTGCTTGCAGTTGCAAATTTCGGTAGTTTTTCGGTGGCGGCAGACCACTGTTTTGTCACACAGCCATCGTTGAGTATGCAGGTCAAAGCACTCGAATCGGAGTTGGGCGTAATGTTGTTGGATCGTACCAAAAAGCCGGTAATTCCGACCGAGGCGGGCGAAGTGGTGTTGGCACAAGCCCGCGAAACACTCAAAGAGTACAACTACATAAAGGAGGTTGTTTCGCAATTTAAGGGCGAGATTGCGGGTAAGATTCGTATGGGTGTAATCCCGACAATCGCACCCTATCTGCTCCACAAATTTATCCCCGAATTTGTGTCGCGCTATCCGAAGGTCGAGTTGGAGGTGCGTGAGATGAAGACCGAGAGTATCATCAGCGAGTTAAATCGCGACTGTATCGATGTCGCAATCGTGGCAGGAGGCACCTGTGGCGAGAGTATCACCGAGTACGAACTCTTCGATGATAGATTCTACGCCTATGTTTCGCCGCAAAACCCACTCTACAACAAGAGCAATATTCAGATAAACGATATCGATATGCGTGATTTGGTGCTGTTGAATGCCGGTAACTGTATGCGTGACCAGGTGTTGGAGTTGTGCCAGGCCCACACGTCGCACCCATCGCGTTACTCGTTTGAGTCGGGGTCGCTCGATACGCTTATGCGAATTGTCGATTGCACCTCGTGTCTGACCATTATCCCCGAGATGGCGTTGGAGTATATCCCAAAGTCGCGTAGCCGTCAGGTCAAGACTCTCTTTAAGGGTGCATCGTCGCGAAAAATTGCCTTGGCAGTGCGTCGTACCTACGTCAAACACTCGATAGTCGATGCTCTGCACTCAACAATCAAAGAGTGCATAAAGTAGTTGCTCTATCGACTCCATAACAACAGAGGGCGGCTTCGAAACTATCGCAAAGCCGCCCTCCGTGTGTCGTAAACCGCCTACTTCAAAATCTTGAAAATCATCTTCTTGATGTGTCCCGTACCGAGCATTGGTGCGTGTGCATCCTCGGGCATAAGGAGCGAGAATTGACCCTCACGCATTGTGTAGAATGTTTGAGGCTCGTCTGTATAGAAACCTACATCTTTCGTCGTGTCAAATTCGCCCTTAGCCTTCTTGCAATCTTTGCGTTCTGCCCAGCCGAACTCCTCTTTGGTTGCACCGCCGATAATCACCTGAATATCGATATACTTGTCGTGTACCTCCAACAGAGCCTCGTAGCGAGGTTTCAGGTCGAGCTCCATAACATTTACGAACAACTCGTCGCCCATAATGTCGTGACGACCCGGAGCGATAGTCTTTACGTTGCATTGTGCCAAAAAGTCGAATGCGGCTTTGATGCGAGGATTGAGCGAGTAGTACAACTCGGCATTTTTAATTGAGTCCAGAATCATAATATTTTCTCCTATTTTTTAAGTTTCAAACGCGATACAATCGGGAAGTGGTCCGAGTGGTCGAACTCACGCAAAACATCACACGTCACCACATCGAAGCCCTCCGATACGTAGATGTAGTCGATACAGAGCAGTCGGAAAAAGCCTTTGAACGTGTAGATATATCCCACGCCTGCCTCCTCGAAGCAGTTGCGATAGTTGTTGTCAAACTCGGATAGCGTGTACGAAAGTGGTACATCGTTAAAGTCGCCGCATACGATAGTCGGACGATGTTTTGGGCACTCTTCGAGGAACTTCATAACGGTCGCAACCTGCTTGCGACGTTTGATGTTGTTCTCTTGAAGGCGATTGACGATTTCGGCAAATTTCGTTGTGCGAGCCGTGTCGAGCAGATACTCGTGCGACTGAATAAACTGCGTGTCCTGCTCACGCAAGGTGGTCGATTGCAGATGTAGATTGACCACACGAATGGTGTCGTATTTAATCAACACATCTGCCCAAATGGCGTTGTAGCGAGGCAGTGAGTCGATTTTACCCTGCTTTAAGATGCGGTGTCGGGTGAAAATCTCATTCGAAAAACTGTTCTCGCCGTTGAATGTGGTGTTGTAGTTTTTCAGTTGTTGCCAACGTGGCGACGAGTCCGACAAAAACTCTTGCAGACAGATGATATCGGCCTTGATGGTGGCTACCGAATCGACCAGAGCATCGTCATCGCCATTTGCAACATTGTACGACAACACTTTGACGTAGTTGCGTTCGCGATATTGGATGCTGCCCGACTTCTTGAATTGCAACCCATAATACTTATCAATCGAGAAGAGCGATATGAAGATGAAGCAGGCGACGATGCCTACCATCGACAACTTCCAACGAATAAGCCAATAGAACATCTCGATTATGGCACCGCCAAAGAGCAACGGTGCAGCCAATACGATGGTGCTTAAACGCCCCATTGTTTCGGGCTCGATATGTTGTGTTATGAGCGAAACGAACAACCCGATGCAGGTCAAAATCGAGATTATACCAACGCAAACATCGACCGCAAAGAGCAGCACAACGCTCCACACGTTGCCTCTCTTCTTCTTTTTTTGTTTTGACAGATGGTCGATGTATATCTGTTGCATTGCCCGTATCTCCCGCTAAAAGAATATGATACGCTTGTTTTTCCAATGGTAGAGTAGTGCCCAGCCCCACAACATTCCGCCAACGTGTGCAAAGTGTGCAATGCCGCTACTGATTCCGCTCCAACCCTGGAACAACTCCAATAATATATATATGGTAACAAACCACTTTGCTTTGATAGGGAACGGAATAGGGATGATAAAGACCATCTCGTTAGGGTGCATAACTCCAAACGCCATCAACAGACCCATCACAGCACCCGATGCACCTAGCATCGTGAAGTATGTCTCGCCCGCAGCCCAAGCTACCGCCATCTGGAATAGAGCTGCACCAACACCGCAAACCAGGTAGTAGGTCAAAAAGCGACGCGAGCCGAGTTCGTACTCCAATCTTCGACCGAACATCCATAGTGCGAACATATTGAAAAAGAGATGACCCCAACCACTATGAAGGAACATATACGTAAAGAATTGGTAGGTGTGGAAAAGTGGTGACCCTATCCAAAACAGCTGTCCGTATGTACCCAAAAAGTGGTTTACGGATGGCAAAAGGTATGTCGCCAAAAATAGAATACAGTTGGCGATGATAAGGTTTTTTACTACGGGTGGGGTTGTTATTGCTCCTCTCATTATTGCTAATTTCCTAATCGTTTTTCAAATTCATCCACACCGATGCGGAACGCAATGCGTTTGCCCGCTGGGGTGTAGTATTGCTCTTTCGAGCTGTGCAGTTGTGCTACTATGGCCTCTGCATCGCTCTGCGTATATGTTATGCGGTGCAACGCCTCACTCTTTGCGAGCGTTTGTGCCATCTTCTCCTTGCGGATTTGTTGCGACGATACAGGCAGGGACAATGTCTCCAACAACTCAAAAAGCGTTCGCTCGATAGAGTCGGTGGCTATATTTGCCGGAATACCACGCACGTCGATTGTTGCATCGCCCTTCAATTCGATATCGAAACCGAGCAGTGCCAAATCGACGCTGCTCTCCTCCAACAGGTCGTACTCCTGTGCGGATAGGGTCAGCCGCTCAGGGAATAACAACTGCTGCGACGACGAGAAACCACTCTCCATTATCGCCATATAGCGGTCGTAGGCTATCCGCTCGCGAGCACGAGTCAGGTCGATAATCGACAATGCTCCGCTACCGGCAACTGCCGCATAACGACCGCCGAGATGGACGATAGTGTCGATTTTTTGCTCTGCCGATGAGTCGAACTCCATATATTGCTGCGATTGGTCGTTCGATTCGATGATTTCGAATGTCGCACAATCGTTCACGTTCAGCGAACTCTCTATCTCACCAAACTCCTCGCCCGAAGCACTTCCCGCAGTGGGGAGTTGGAAATCGTCCGCAATGCTGCTCTGCTCGAAAAAGTTGTTCGACGTAAACTCCTCGAATGGGTTTGGCTTTGGGGCGTATCTGCCGTTGTCGTCCAATTCAAACGGATTGTAACCATCGCACGTTGTTGCACGTGGTGTCTTGTATGGCGTTGCGTTGTTGCCACTCGCTACGGGTATATCGATTTTTGCATCGTTGTCGAAGTCGAGCATCGGAATCGAGCCACTCTTTGCCAAGGCCTCACGAACAGCCGCATTCAAAATCTGCCATATTGCCGTATCGTCGGCAAATTTAACCTCGGTCTTTTTGGCGTGAATATTCACATCGACCCGTTCGGCATCAACCGTAAGGTAGATGAAAAACGATGGCGACATAGTTGGTAAAATCAACTTTTCGTACGCCTTTACAATCGCTTTGTTGAGATATGCCGACTGAAAATATCGACCATTGACAAAGGTGTATTGGTCGGCACCGCGAGCCTTTGCTGCCGATGGTAGTCCGATATAA
>JAZRCC010000214.1:0-3486 GCA_045635405.1 Alistipes sp. | reverse complement strand
GGCATATAGAGCATATCCATATAGACATCGCTCGGCACGGCACAAGTGTAGCGACCACTGCGTATCGCCTCATAGAAAATCTCTACGGCATAGTCGGTCGTACCACCGCCCGGAAGGGTCTTGTTCGAGATAATGCCCGGAAAACGTATCGAACGGGTATCGAGCCCATATTTGCGGTGATAGTAGTTGCTCAACATCTCGCCCGTATATTTGCAGATACCGTAGATTGTTGTCGGCTGCATAATGGTATCCTGCGGAGTCTGATCCTTTGGCGACGTAGGGCCAAATGCACCGATAGACGATGGCGTAAATACCGCACAATGGTGCTGACGACCAACCTCCAACGCATTCATCAAGGCACCCATATTCACACCCCAAGCCATCTGCGGATTACGCTCGCCAACGGCCGAGAGCAAAGCTACGAGGTTGAAGATAGTATCAATCTGATGACGAGCCACAACCGATGCCATATTGGTTGGGTTGAGGGCATCGAGCACCTCGAACGGGCCATCATCCGCAAGCGACTTACACTCGCGAACATCGGTCGCCACGACCGAATCAGAACCATAAATAGAACGCAAAAACGGCACAAGTTCAGAGCCTATCTGACCACCCGCACCAACTATAAGAATCTTTTTCATCTTTGCTTATGTTTTTCGATAGCGAAGATACAACTATTTTTTGAATTTTCATTCGCCTTCTCGCACTTTTTTGCACTTGTCATCGACGACAGCACTTCATCCGACAACGCATTAGGCAATAAGAATAAAATTCTTATTTTCAGCAATCTTTACCCCTATACCGAGCCACAATCTGACCTTTTCGACGACTTTTAAGTATAAATACCTAAAAATATTCGGCATTGTATTACTACCTTTGCGTCGATATATATTATAATATAGGTGATATATAACGAACGGAATAAGCAAATCGGCTGACGTGTAGCATTAGAGCTATGCAGCCGATACAAAAGAGCAGACAATCAATTAATTTAATTTTTAGTAATATGAAGAAATTCTACCTCATTGCACTCGCTGCATTGTTACTCGGTGTGGGTAGTGTCGCCGCACAGAGCGACAACTCTGCCGACGTGCGTATGCAGATCGACTCGTTGCAACAGCGTCTTGCGAAGTTGGAGAAGAGAGCCACCACGTGGGACAAAATCAAACAACACTTCAAAATTTCGGGCTTTATTCAGGCTCAATACATCTGGCAGGATAGTGCCATAGCACGCGACAACAGCGGTTTGTCGATTACCAAGGGCGAATCGACCTTCAACTTGCGTCGTGCTCGTGTAGCTCTCGCAGGCGACATCTTCCGTGCCAAGAAGGCCGGCTCGGCAGACTACCGTTTGCAGGTCGATTTTGCAGGCTCGCCAAAGCTTGTCGATATGTGGATTCGCTACCGTCCATTCAACGAGTTGGGTATCCAAGTAGGACAGTTTAAGAACCCTCTCTCGCTTGAAAACTCGGAGTTCTCGCCACCTTCGAAGTTGGAGTTCATCGACAACGCCCTCATCGTACAGCGTTTCATCCACTGCGGCAGCAACGATATGACAGGCGTATCGGCAGCAGGTCGTGAGCTTGGTGCACAGCTCTATGGTGGTTTCATCAAGAACGAAAAGGAGGGTTTTGACTACATCTCCTACAACCTCGCATTCTTCAACGGTAACGGCATCAACGCCAAAGATAACAACAAGTCGAAGGATATCGTAGGTCGTGTGATGGTTAAGCCTATCAAGAGCCTCACGTTGGCAGCATACTATCAGTGGGGTGAAAGCGACCTCTCGTCATTGAACAAGTCGTGGGCTCCGCTTGTTACCGCAGGCATTGCAAACCCTAAATTTACGGAGATTCAGCGTTATGGCGGTGGTTTTGCCTACACCGGCAAGAAGGTATTTGCCCGTGGTGAGTATATCAAAGCAAAGACCGGTAGCCTCACATCGGATGGTGCCTATGCATTGGCTGGCTACCGTTTCTGTGGCAAGGGCTTGGTTGGTGCACGTTTCGAGTACTTCGACGAGGATAACTACACCGAGGGTTGCCAATTCAACTACACTTTGGGTGTGAGTTATACACCTTGGAAGCATATGTTGCTCCAACTCAACTACACGTTGAGCCAATACCACAAGCTCGGCTACCACAACGGCAACTGCGTATCGTTGATGGTTACGGCTATATTCTAATTCACGAAATTGATATTACAAATTTATAAGTATGAAAGATTTTTGTAAAAAACTTCTGGTTGAAGATTGGGTTGTGACATTCTTGTCCATACCACTGCTCATTTTGGCAGGATTGTCGGGTGTGTGTGAACCTATAAAGAAGGTAATATCTATCCCATCGACACTTGCTACGGGCGACGCTTGGATTAGCATCGGTGTGCTCTTCGTAATCGCATTGGTGTTGCTCTACATCGGTAACCGCCTCTTGTCGCGTCCGTTGCGTGGTCTATTCTGGTCGTTCGTGGTTGTGTTTGCCATCTCGTTGTTGGCTCAACTTACCGCAAAGATTCCGTTTATCAAGCACTACGGCTTCGAGGCTGTATTCTTCTCGGTAATCTTCGGTTTGATTATCCGCAACTGCTTCCACATTCCGGAGTGGCTCAAACCTGCTATTCAGGGCGAGTTCTTCATCAAAATCGGTGTGGTATGTCTTGGTGCAACCATCCTGTTCCGCGACTTCTTGGCAGCAGGTAGTGTGGCACTTATTCAGGGCTGCGTAGTTGTATCGTGTGTATGGTTGTTTGCATTCTGGTTGTCGCACAAGATGGGCGTCGATGAGCGTTCGGCTATGACCCTCTCGTCGGGTGTTTCGATTTGCGGTGTGTCGGCTTGTATTACGGCTGCGGGCGTTGCAAATACCGATGGTAAAAAACTCTCGTATATCGTGTCGGTTGTGCTGATTATCGTTGTACCGATGATTTATCTGATGCCTTATCTCGCAAAACTTATCGTTCCGCTGCTCACCGACAACGTAGAGTTGCAGCACGAGATTGCTGGTGCTTGGATTGGCGGTACAGTCGATACCACAAGTGGCGTAGGTGCTGCATCATCAATTTTCAGCGACGAGGCAAACAAGATTGCAATGATTGTTAAGGCTACCCAGAACGTGCTTATCGGCGTTGTAGCATTCTGCATCGCAACATACCTCTCGTCGAAGGGTGGAGATGGCAAGTTGCACCGTCCATCGTTGAAGATTGTTTGGGATAAGTTCCCTAAATTCGTGTTGGGCTTCGTTTTGGCATCGGCAGTATTCAGTGCTTTGCAGAACTACGAGATTTTCCCTGACTTCGCAGCAAAGAAGCTCGCAGAGACCTCGATGGCAAAGACCTTCTCGGGATTCTTCTTCTCGTTGGCATTCGTCTGCATCGGTATGGATACACGTTTGAAGGATATCGTATCGCGTGAGAATCGCAATATCCTCTACACATTCCTCGGTGCACAGACCTTCAATATCCTCTTGACGCTCCTCGTGGCTTGGGTAT
>JAZRCC010000213.1:0-5250 GCA_045635405.1 Alistipes sp. | reverse complement strand
GATGTCCATCATTGCGTGAACACCCGACTGTTCACCCAACCAAATGCCCTCTTCGACCTGAATGGGCGGGTTGTGGTGATGGTGAGCTGCTGTGGTGTGCGACTGCCCTGCCAAGATATCCTCCAAACCTGTGGCGGACTCTCCCAGGTGACCCGTTACCATTATCACATCGTCCGATTGTGCTGCCGAACGTCGCTTTATGTTTGCATTGGGGGCAATGCCGAATATCGTTATAGAGAGCATTATGCCACTCTTCGAGGCAGTCGTATCGCCACCGATAAGCGGCACCCCATATTGTAGTGATAGGTCGTGATAGCCATCGACAAACTCCCGTATCCACCCCTCCGATATGCCCTTTGGTAGACTCAACGCCAACATCGATGCGATAGGTCGGGCACCCATTGCGGCGATGTCGCTCAAATTTACGGTCAATGCCTTGCGGGCAAGCTCCGTAGCGGTGATTTGGCTCTTGATAAAGTGGATATCCTCACACAACGCATCGCAACTCACGACGAGCGACTGACCGTTCGCCATAGGGTAGATGGCACAATCGTCGCCAATGCCCTCGAAACCGTTGCTCGGAACATTGGCAAAGTGTTGCCGTAGGTAGTCGATAAGTCCCAACTCGGTCATCGACAACTACTTTTTTGAGTTGAACAGATAGTTGGTTTCGCCCTTACGCTCCATATTGTATCGCTCGCGGGCGTAGCGTTCGAGAAATTCGTTGTGTTTGAGCTGCTCGATAATAGTGCTGTCGGCAGCAATGGAGCGGAGGTAGCCTTCGCGTTCGGATTCGAGATTGTGGATATCAATCTGCGTGCGGACGATTTTGACAACCGAACGCCCGATGAGCACCAACGTATAGACAAAGACGACGATGGTGAGCAGTCGCCACATATTCACCTGCAACTTGCCCACTTGCTCCTTGAATTTGGATATTGCTGTCGCTCCTCGCTTTGTCTTGCCCATACGCTCTGCTTTTATGGGATGTGCATATATTTGTGGCTCTGAATCGAGATGTTCCACTCCGGATGGCGTTTGGCATACTCGACCAGCAGCGGCATTACGCTCTCGCGAACACTCCACTCGGGTTGCAGGTATAGACGGCAATGTTTGCCGACACGGCTGCGACACTGCTCCGCCCACTCGATTTGCGACTTGTCGGCAATGATGACCTTCAACTCGTCGGCGTGAGCATAAGCCTCGTCGAGAGGTTCGGCCTTCTGCTTTGGCGAGAGGCATACCCAATCGAATGTTCCGCTGAAAGGGTGCGAACCCGATGTTTCGAGAAAAATTGTCAGGCCGTGGCTCTTCAACGCCTCCGTAAGAGGTGCGAGCGGATAGAGCAACGGCTCCCCACCCGTAATGACGATAGATTGTGCTTCGCACGCTACGGCACGCTCGACAATCTCATCGATTGGAGTTGGTGGGTAGAGGCGTGGATTCCACGTATATTTGGCATCGCACCACGCACAGCCGACATCGCAACCACCAAGGCGGATGAAGTATGCCGCCTTGCCGCTGTGATAACCCTCGCCCTGTATGGTGTAGAAATCCTCGACCAATGGCAGTCGAAGACCACCCTCCAAAGTGTCGATACTACTCATTTGCAAGGACATATACATCGGGCAGATTACGGCCTATCTGGTCGTAATCCAAACCGTAACCTACGATAAACTCGTTGCCAATCTCCATTGCACAATACTTAATCGGACGCTCGTAGAGATACTTCTCGGGCTTGAAAAAGAGCGTGCAAACCTCGATGCTGCGAGGGTTAAGCGACTCGATGTACTTAATCATATGGTCGATGCTGTGGCCCGTCTCGACGATATCCTCGACGATGATGATATCGCGGTCGGTGATGTCGAAGTCGATGCCGAACTTCTGCTTTACACAGCCGGTCGATTGAGTGCCTTCGTATGACGAAATCTTCACGAACGTAATTTCGTTGTCGAATGTAACCTTGCGAATTACATCTGAAAGGAAGATAACCGAGCCATTCAACACACCCACGAAGATTGGTGGACGCGAGGCTGTGGCATAATCCGTATTGAGTTGGTTGGCAACGCGTGTTACTGCTGCATCGATGTCGGCAGCAGGAATCATAACCTCAAAACACTTGTCGTGTAGCTTAACTCTCTGTTTCATCGTTATATGCGGTTTGTGTTAGCAGTTTTTCTCCTATTCGTATCGTCCCGATTTGAGGCGATTTACCTCGTCGCGGGTCAGGAATCGCCAAGCACCTCGTTTAAGGGTCTTTTTGGTAAGACCTGCATAGTACACACGGTCGAGTTTGGTAACGGAGTAGCCCAAGTGCTCGAACATACGTCGCACGATACGGTTGCGACCCGAGTGAATCTCTACGCCGACACTCTTCTTATCCTCCGAAATGTATGAGATTTCGTCGCAATAGGCCTCACCATCCTCCAAGATGATACCCTCGGCAAGTTGTGTAAAGTCGGCTCTCGTAAGCGGCTTATCGAGTTGCACCTCGTAAATCTTCTTCTTGTTGAGCGAAGGGTGTGTCAACTGACGGGCAATATCGCCATCGTTTGTGAAGAGCAGCAAGCCGAGAGAGTTCTTATCCAATCGTCCTACGGGATAGATACGCTCGGTGCAGGCTCCTGCAACGAGTTCCATTACGGTCTTTGCTGCGTGGTCATCCTCAGTGGTTGTAACGTAACCCTTTGGCTTGTTGAGGAGCAGATATACCAACTTCTCGCCCTGAATACGCTCGTCGTTGAAACGCACCTCGTCCGAGAGCTTTACCTTCGTACCCAACTCGGTTACGATAACGCCATTTACGCTGACCAAACCGGCCTTGATAAACTCGTCTGCCTCGCGACGTGAGCAGATACCCGACTGTGCAACGTAGCGGTTCAGACGCAACTCGGTAGCGATGCGTTTTGGTGCGTAGCGTGGGTATTCACGCTTTGGCTGCTCTGCCGAGTGCTCCTTGTGAGGTCGTGCGGTGTTGCGTTGCGGACGGTTGCCCTTTGGTGCAAAGGCAGCATTACGCTCGCTGCCCTTTGCCTTTTTGAATGGTGCAGCCGTTGGGCGACCTTCGCGGTTATCGGTAGCCTCGTTGTGGGCCGCTGCGGGACGACGATTTCTGCCACCCTGCTTTGGACGGAATTCGGCGTTGAGGCGATTCTCCTCGTCGAAATTAGGGTTGTATGAGCGTCGTGCGGTGTGACGCTGTCGGGGTGATGGACTTTCGTCCCCGCTTACGGCCGATGTTGTCTCGCGGCGTAGGCGGCGGTCTTTTGCAAAACGTGAAAGGTTAGACGTTGAGTCTGTATAGAATTTTTTCATTTTATGAAAATTTATATTTGGTTGCAAAGTTACATAAAATTCTCGATACGAGAGATAAAAGCGGTCGGAAAAGAGCGAGAAAAAACGTCGAGCGTGATATTTGCGACCAAAACCGTACACTTTTTTGCATACGGCCCCTCTCATTCGCCACTTTTTTCATACCTTTGCATAGCAAAAGTAAGGAGTATTTTTATGAATCGAGAGATATTTCGTCTGGCAATACCCAATATGATATCCCATATCACCGTACCGTTGATGGGTATCTTTTCGACCTCTATTGCGGGCCATTTAGGCGATGGTGCCCATACGATAGGTGCGTTGGCTGTGGGTGTCTCGATTTTCAACTTCATCTATTGGAACTGCTCGTTTGTGCGAATGAGTACAAGCGGCTTTACGGCACAAGCATTCGGAGCGGGTCGTTTCGACGAGACTACTGCAATGTTGCTACGTGCGGTGGTCGTATCGCTCTTTTTGGGAGTGGCACTGCTGTTGTTGCAGCGGCCGTTGGGCGAGATGGCTCTCTGGCTGATGAATGGCGACGAATTGGTTGCCCAATACCTCTACGCCCGAGTGTGGGCGGTGCCTGCGGGCATAATGCTCTTTGGTCTGAATGGCTGGTTTACGGGTATGCAGAATGCCGTCATACCGATGATAACGGCAATCGTAGTCAACGTAATGCACGTCGCTTGCTCTCTGTGGTTTGTCTTTGGCTGCGATATGGGAATTGCGGGCATCGCTTACGCAGCAGTTGTTGCGCAATGGTCGGGCTTGCTGCTCTCGGTGGTGCTGCTCGTGGCAAAGTTCCGCCATACGTTGCGACGTGTCAGGATTGCAGAGGTGCTCGACGTCAAACCTATGCGGGATTTTTTTAGAGCCAATGCCGATATAATGGTTCGCACGTTTTGCATCGTTGTGGTATATACGTTTTTCACGGCGGCCTCGTCACGTCTGGGCGATGCGGTGTTGCTGGCGGTAAATAGTATGCTTATGCAGCTCTTCACGCTCTTCTCGTATATGATCGATGGCTTTGCCTATGCAGCCGAGGCTCTTACGGGCCGTTTCGTCGGGGCTCAAAATCGAGAGATGCTCAATAAAACTGTCCGCTATTCGCTCGTGTGGACCTTCTGCATCGCACTCTTTTGCGTGGCGGTGTATGTTGGTTGGTGGCGTGATATTCTCGACCTCTTTATAGATGACAATGGCTTGCAGCGTGAACAGCTCTTTGCTGCTGCCGAGCGATATGTGGGGTGGGTTATCGTCATTCCGCTGGTCTCGGCATTTCCGTTCTTGATAGATGGCGTGATGGTTGGGGCTACGCTCACTCGCACGATGCGTGATACGATGTTGCTTGCTACCTTGGCTCACTTTGCGATATATTTTGCTACACGACCATTTCTCGGCAACGATGCTATTTGGTTGGCATTTACGTTTTATATGGTGATGCGAGGGGTGCTGCAATATGTGATGTCGGCACAGATTCGCTCTATTGTCCGAGGTCGATAGCCCTATCCCATATAGGTCAATAAAATGGGGATGACTATTTTGTTTTTAGTCATCCCCTCTCTATTTTTTTTGAGTGTTAGGTACTATCCGAGGTACGATTTGAGGAACTTGCTACGCGAAGAGTGACGCAGGCGGCGGATAGCCTTCTCCTTAATCTGGCGAACACGCTCACGGGTGAGGTCGAACTTCTCGCCAATCTCCTCCAAAGTCATCTCGGCACAACCGATACCGAAGAAGTAGCGGATGATATCACGCTCACGCTCGGTCAGACTCTCCAACGCTCTGTCAACCTCTGTTGCCAACGACTCGTTGATAAGGCTGCGGTCGGCATTTGGCGAATCGGGATTTACCAACACGTCGAGCAGCGAGTTGTCCTCGCCATCAGCAAACGGAGCATCAACCGAGATGTGACGACCCGAAACACGTAGTGTG
>JAZRCC010000212.1:0-7483 GCA_045635405.1 Alistipes sp. | reverse complement strand
TGTATGGCGTTCAGATGTGGTGCTGCCGTACCATCCGAACGGAATGTTGTTCGAGGCGTGCTGCGGTGCGGATAAGGTCGATGAGTGGGAGGTGTATAGCATTGGCGGAGGCGATTTGTCGTGCGGACCCGACGATGTTCGCAAACGTGAGCAGGTCTATACAATGAGTACCATCTCGGAGATAAAGGAGTGGTGCTATCGAGAGGGCAAGACCTATTGGGAGTATGTCGAGGATTGCGAGGGCCCCGAGATTTGGGATTTTCTCGGCGAGGTTTGGGATGTTATGTGCGAAACCATCTTGCGAGGGCTTAACAACGATGGCGTTCTGCCTGGAGGTTTGAAGGTTGCACGCAAGGCGAGCACCTACTACGTCAAATCGAAGAGCTATGCCGATTCGTTGGCTTCGCGAGCAAAGATATACGCTTACGCATTGGCGGTTGCCGAGGAGAATGCTTCGGGCGGTCGTGTCGTAACGGCCCCGACGTGTGGCTCGTGTGGTGTGTTGCCTGCGGTGGTCTATCACTTGACCACATCCCGTAACTTCTTGCGTATAAGAATATTGAGGGCATTGGCTACGGCAGGTCTGTTTGGCAATGTTGTCAAGACCAACTCGTCGATTTCGGGTGCTGCTGTGGGCTGTCAGGGCGAGATAGGTGTGGCGTGTGCTATGGCTGCTGCTGCGGCGTGTCAACTCTTTGGTGGTACACCTGCACAGATTGAGTATGCTGCCGAGATGGGTTTGGAGCACCACTTGGGATTGACGTGCGACCCTGTTTGCGGTTTGGTGCAGGTGCCTTGTATCGAACGCAATGCGGTGGCTGCGGCTCGTGCTCTGGATGCTAACGCCTACGCAACGCTATCGGATGGTGCCCATTTAGTGTCGTTTGATAGGGTAGTGGCGGTGATGCACGAGACGGGAAATAACCTTCCGAGCCTCTATCGTGAGACCTCCGAGGGTGGTTTGGCCCGTATCTACGAATCGCATTAGTCGATTACTCTGCGATATATTCGGCGAGCTTGTGAGCGATGATTGTGGCGTAGCGATGGCCGTTGAGTTGCGATAGCGATGTAATGCCACGCTCATCAACATAGAGCAACTCCTCTGCTTCGAGGGCTTCGTCGAGCGAGAAGTTGCGAATAGAAGTTTTGTAACCGTTGATTTTTGTTGCCGCTGTGGCAGCCAAATCGGCGGTTACACTTTTTGGGGTTGTGGCAACTGTGATGTCATACCCCTTCATCATTATCGGTGTTCCTCCGTCGATATGCAGAATAGTGTTGTCGCCACTATGTGCAACAACAACCTTTCCGTCGGCTTGATTGGTGAGATACGCCCGCATAAACTCCAACTCTGCTTGAAATGCCGATGTGGGGAGCGTTCCAAATGAACTCTCCGATGCAAACACCTCCCCAATTGGATGCACAGCTCGCAAGGAGAAACACTTGTAGAGCGACGACTCGTTTATGCGGCAGGTGTAGTCGCCATTGTCGTAATAACGCACCTCGATAAGGTGGGGCATATCGGCACGTCGCTCGCTATACCGTACCAACTTGGCAGTAGCCTCCTGCAACTCTTTGGCGGTCAGCGTAATCTCGCTGCCAAACACACGTTTGGCTGCCGCATTAAGCAGTGCGATATGTTCATCGGCGTGCAACAGCTGCTCGCCACGACTACGCATACGTTGATACACGAAGTGCCGCTCGCTCCACTCGTTGCGGTTTGCGATGACTTGGTCGTTCGTATATATGTAGTCGTGTGCCATAGCCGATTACTGTACCATAAATATTTTTAGCAGCAACTCACGCAACAACTCGGCATCGTCGCTTGCTCCTGCATCGATACCCTTGCTCTTGGCATCGTACGTACGCAGCAGACCCAAAATCTCGAATACGTGTCGGTTGTTCCACTTTGCCGAGTACTGCTTCAAATCACGCAGAGCATACATATTGCTCGAACGCAGATGACCCAACAACTCTTGGTCCGAAGGGAATGGCTCCTTGCGGAAACGCTCACGCCAACGGAGGTAGTTCACGATGAAGATTTCTCGGAATGTGCCAAAGAGGGCAAGGATTGTCAGCAGCAGAGGATACTCCTTCGGATTTTGAGCCAAGTGGTCGGCAATCAACATCGCACGCTGCATATTCTTCTCGGCAACAGCACGACACAACTCGAAGTTGTTGTACTCCTTCGATATGCCGATGTAGGTCTCGATATCGTTTGGTGTAATCGTGCGGTTTCCCTCGGGTAGCGACACGACCAACTTCGTAAGCTCGTTGCTTATGCGTGAGATATCTGTACCGAGGTGGTTTATCATCAACTCAACTGCGTTGTGGTCGATTTGCAGACCACGCCCCTCGATAAAGGTTTTGAGCCAATCTTTAATCTCGTAGTCACGAGGACGTACCGACTCGAATACGATGCCGTTTGTCGCAATGCTCTTGTAGAGTTGCTGTCGGCGGTCGGGCACCTTCTCTTTGTGGCAGAGTATAAGGATGGTCGATTGCTGGGGCTTGGCAGTGTAGAGAGCGAGCTGCTCGATACGCGACATCGCTTGTGCCTCCTTGACAATCACCACATTGTGCGAGCCCATCATCGGTATTTGACGACACAACATCGCTACGCTGTCGCCATCCGTATCACGTCCGTATAGCGTGGTTTGGCTAAACTCCCGCTCCATCTCGTTCAGAATAGAGTTGGCAAGCGTGTCGCACAACGCATCTATAAAGTATGGCTCCTCGCCCGTCAATAGGTAAATCGGAGCGAACTTCCGTGCTGTAATATCGGCCATCAGTTGGCGATACTGCATATCGCTATCCCTGAAACGTGTTGTGCTCTTTGCCATCTTCTATATCTGTTCTTTCGTTATTTTCAGAATATTTTCGGTGCGGTCATTGATGCGGAATCGGTCATCGATACGTCGCCCTACGACCCACACAATCTGGTCGTCCGATAGCAGCACATATTGACGACGCTTCTCCACTACGGGCACCTTCTGGTCAATCAAAAAGTCGCTGACCTTCTTGCGACCACCCATTCCGAATGGTATAAATGTATCGCCCTCCTGCCAACGACGCAATGTGAGCGGGTAGTTGAGCTTCGACTCGTCCAGCAGAGCAACCTCTTTCGGGGTGTTGTAGTCGGTGACGTTGTCGATATCGGTGTGCGAGAACACCAATACGGCATTGCCGCAGTAGGCGTGTAGTGCGGTGCGGTCAATCTCGATTTGGCACGCATCGTCGTCGGCAATCGGTGCGACGACAATGTCGCCACGGTCGATGCAGGCTGCGTGGTCACGAGCAAAAAAACGTTTGCCCGTTGCATTGTCTGCCAATGCGTGACACATAGCCTCGACCGTATCGCCCTTGAAGCCGTATGCACTATTCAAAATCTCGTAGATGACAAAATCGCGAGGATAGTTCGAGTGTATGCGGTCGATATGTATACGGTCGCCATATTCGGTGTGCTCTATAACTGTTTCGCGAATCTCGGCAATAGCAGCCTCGATAAATAGCTGTGCATCGGTCAGTCGATAGAGGTTACCTCGCATAACGGAGGTAAAGTATGGGTTTGTTTCACGAATTACGGGCAACAGACCCAGACGAATCTTGTTTCGCAGATACTTTGTCGAGCGGTTTGACGAATCCTCACGATATGGCAGCTTGTTGGCTATCGCATACTCGGCAATCTCGCGACGCTCGGCAAAGAGCAGTGGGCGGATGACATTCATACGACGACGGTTTATGCCCGTCAGACCACGCAGACCCGTACCTCGCATAAGGTTGATGAAGAATGTTTCGATAGAGTCGTCCGTGTGGTGGGCGATGGCTATGATGTTGTAGCCATACTCTTGGCATAGCTCGTTGAACCAATCGTATCGGAGTCGGCGTGCTGCCATCTCCATCGATTCGCCCGTACGCTCCATCTCGCCTACGGTGTCGAAACGTCGATTGAACGACTCTACACCATAGCGTTCAGCCTCGCGGAGTACCATCAACTCATCTTCGTCGCTCTCGCTGCCACGCAACAAAAAATTGCAGTGTGCAACGCCGACATTGTAGCCTTGTTGAACAAAGAGCGAGAGCATAACCATCGAATCGACACCTCCCGACACGGCAAGCAAAATCTTGTCATCGTGTGTGTAGAGGTTGTGACGACGGTTATAATCAGCAAATCGTTGTATCAATGTTTCGTGAGACATACTCTTGAATGGTTATATTACCAGATATTAACTTCGCACTCGATTGCGATGCCGAATTTCTCGAAAACTCGCTGCTGCACCATCTCTGCAAAACGAATTACCTCGCGACCCGTAGCCCGACCCGTAGCGTTGATAAGCACCAAAGCCTGCTTTGGATGTACGCCTACGTTCGCATCCGTAAAGCCCTTTAACCCCGCTTGGTCGATAAGCCAACCTGCGGCAAGTTTGCAAAGCCCATCGGTAACGGCGTAGCACGGCATATCGGGATAGCACTCCAACAGTTTGTCGGCAACACTCTGCTCGACAATCGGATTTTTGAAGAAGCTACCCGCATTTCCCGTTACGGCCGTATCGGGCAACTTGCGACGACGAATAGAGCATATAGCCTCGCGGATATTGCGAAGTGTCGGACCGCCGAGCTTCTCAACCTCGCCTACGACATCGCCATAACCAAGTTTTGGTTGTGGTACTTTCGAGAGTCGCATATATACATTGGTGATGATGACCTGCCCTTTGAGCGTGTGCTTAAATACACTCTCGCGATAGCCGAAACTGCAATGCTCGGCAGCCAGCGTGACAAATTTGCGTTGCTCGGCAGCAAACATCTCGACCTTGGTTATGCAATCTTTTGCTTCGCAACCGTAAGCTCCAATATTTTGCACGGGGGCAGCACCTACTTTGCCAGGAATGAGCGAGAGGTTTTCGATTCCCCACAGCGAGCGACTAACCGCCCACTCGACCAAATCGTCCCACTCAACACCGGCACCGATGCGGAGCTCTATCGACTGCTCATCCTCTGCAACGATGTCGATATTGCAGTTGCGAGGTGCAATAAGCGTTGGCTCGACATCGTCGGTAAAGAGGATGTTGTTGCAACCGCCAACGACACGCCACTCGCCGGTGATGTGCAGCTCGAAAATCTCGATTAAATCCTCCGCTGCATCAAACTCGATAAGTTGTCGAGCTGTTTGATGTACGTGGAAACTGTTGCGTAGTGTTAAATCCTCGTTATTAAAGATGCGAATCATCGCTGCGAACTCTTAAAATTACGCGGTAAAGATACAAAAACTATTTCGAGTTTGATGCCCGAATAAAATAAATAATGAAATTGTTGCAAAGTTTTTAGGATTTTCATAACTTTGAGTGAGAAAAACCAATCTAAAAAACCGTACCATAATATGTTTACGCAAAAAGATGTTGAACAGATTCGCCAACACGGTCTGACTGTGGAGGCGGTAGAGAAACAAATCGAAAATTTCCGACGCGGATTTCCGTCACTCAATGTAGTCGCTGCTGCTTCGCCGGCAGATGGCATAAAGATTTTGAGCGAGGAGGAGCGGAAACGCTACATCGCTGCTTATGAGGGCGTTGTGGATAAGCTGTCGGTCGTAAAATTTGTGCCGGCATCGGGTGCCGCTACCCGAATGTTCAAGGAGTTATTCGAGTTTGTCAATGACGACAAACGCGGTGCAGGTATCGACCGCTTGTTGGATAATATCAAGCAGTTCGCATTCTATCCCGAACTGAAAAAGGTCGTTGCATCGTTTGATGACGACAAAGCAGTTGTTGCAGCCATTATTGGCAAGGGTTTGGAGTATGGCTCGAAGCCAAAGGGCTTGGTTACGTTCCACGCCTATGGCGACGAACATCGTAAGGCGGTCGAGGAGCACCTGGTCGAGGCTGCTCTCTATGGTAAATCGAACGGCGTAGCTCGTCTGCACTTTACCGTTTCGCCAGAGCACGAGCAAGCATTTATCGAGTTGTTGTGCCAGCGTACCAAGGTCTATGAGAAGCGTTTCGATGTCCGCTACGACATCACATTCTCGGTGCAGCGTCCATCGACCGATACGATTGCCGTAAATCCCGACAATACACCGTTCCGTACCGACGATGGAGCGTTGTTGTTCCGTCCTGCGGGTCACGGAGCGTTGATTGCCAATCTGAACGATGTTGAAGCGGATGTTATTTTCGTCAAGAATATCGACAACGTCACAACCGATGCCTTGCGTCAGGATACTATCGACTATAAACGAGCATTGGCAGGCCTCTTGATTGAGTTGCAGCAACAAGCGTTCGCTTATTTGAAGGCGATAAAAGAGGGTAGTGCCGATTTGGCTGCTGTGCGTGAGTTCGTAGAGCAGCAGTTGCAGGTGAAACTCCCTGCGGAGTGCGATGCAGCGATGTTGGAGCGTCTGTTAGACCGCCCTATCCGTGTATGCGGTATGGTGCGTAACGAGGGCGAGCCGGGTGGAGGCCCATTCTGGGTTGCAAATGCCGATGGCGTACAGACTTTGCAGATTGCCGAGTCGAGCCAAATCAGCGAGGCTGATATGCACCTGATGAAGAGTGCCACACACTTCAACCCTGTCGATTTGATTTGCGGTGTGCGTCGCTACGATGGCACGAAGTTCGATTTGAGTCGCTATACCGACCCATCAACGGGCTTTATCTCGTCGAAATCGAGCGGTGGTCGTGAGTTGCGTGCCCAAGAGTTGCCGGGCTTGTGGAATGGTGCAATGGCCGATTGGAATACAATCTTTGTCGATGTTCCGATTTCGACCTTCTCACCTGTAAAGGTTGTGCAGGATTTGTTGCGTCCGCAGCACCAATAGAGATAGGATAATAAAAAATACTGACCTTCACCATCGCGGTAAAGGTCAGTATTTTTTTGGAACTCGGTTTAGAACAAAATCTTTGCCCCAACAAACCAGCTGCGTGGCAGCGATGGGCCGTAAACATAGCCCGAATCACGCTCTGGGCCCTGGTCAAAGTCGTTCTGATAGGAGTTGAAGATGTTGCGAACGCCACCATTTATCTCGATGCCGATGTGCTTATAGAGTGTAAATTCGTAGCTCAACTTAACGCCCATATCGAAGAAACCTTGTGTCATTCGTGCCTCGTCGCCCGTAATGCCTGCATATTGTACCAACATCGGACCTGTGTAGTTGGCAGTCAGAGCGATATCGAACTTACGCAGAGGGGTGATGGTCGTTGTGAAGTATCCGTAGAAGTTTGGCGAGCGGAACATTCGTGTTACGGCTTCGGCGGTGTCGCTCCACTGCTCCGGCTCCTTGTAGCGACTGCGTTGTGCGGTCACGCCCACTTGGAACGAGAAGAATGGAGAGTAGGCGATACGGCCTTCGATGTTGATACCCATTACGGTTGCACCCGAAGCGTTGTATCGCTCGTAGATGCGGGCACCATCCGTTGGGTCGTAGTATGCACTGCCCGTATTGCCGTAGTCACGCAGAGCGAATACATCGTTCAAAATGGTGTAGAAGGCATCG
>JAZRCC010000211.1:0-4318 GCA_045635405.1 Alistipes sp. | reverse complement strand
ATCGTACCGCTATCGACATAGGCACCGATATTGACATACGACGGCATCAGCACAACCGACGGTGCGATAAATGCTCCATAGCGGGCTACGGCGTGAGGCACGGCACGCACACCGAGTTGATGGAAGTCGTGTTTGAGCTCCATTTTGTCGTACCACTCCAACTCTCCCGCACGCATCGTACGCATCTTTTGGATAGGAAAGAAGAGAATTATCGCCTTCTTCACCCACTCGTTCACCTGCCACGAGCCATCTGTGAGAGGCTCGGCACAACGCAGTTCGCCCTTATCGACAGCCTCGACAACCTGGCGAATTGCATCCTTAATATCGTCGCGTTCAAGCATTTCGCGATTTGCCCACGCCTGCTCGACAATCTCTTGTAGTGTTGAAAATTTGTTCTCCATATTTTTGTACCAAAATAAATTACACGTCACTTTGCACAAAGATAGGTATTTTTTCTTAAAATTTATATAAATTTTAGTAACTTTGCTCCGTTAAACCCATTTGAACTGTTATGAGATTTAGACAAATTGCCACTATTGCCGCCATTATCGGCACCTGCTTCGTTGTAGGATACGGCATCGGCTACATTATCGGAACGTGTATGAAAACAGAGATTGAATATCCGCAAACCGCCAAGGAGGAGGTTACGGACAACTACTTCGGCACCATCGTTGCCGACCCTTATCGCTGGTTGGAGGATGATATGAGCGAGCGTACCGCCGAGTGGGTACGTCAGCAGAACAAGGTGACCTCCGACTACCTGTCGAGCCTCGATTGTCGTGACGAGATTCGCGACCGACTCACCGCATTGTTGGACTACCCTACACAGAGTGCTCCCGTAAAGAGTGGCGAGTGGTACTACATCTCGCGAAACAGCGGTTTGCAGAATCAGAGCGTACTCTATCGTCGTCGTTCGCTCGACGAGGGGTGCGAGGAGGAGGTATTCTTCGACCCTAACACCCTCTCGGAGGATGGCACGGTAGCGTTGCACTCGGCATCGTTTACCAAAGATGGCTCACTGTTCGCCTACTCGCTCGCTTCGGCCGGCTCGGATTGGGTCGAGATTTTCGTTAAGGATACCGCAACGGGCGAACTCCTTGCCGACCATATCAAGTGGGTTAAGTTCTCGGGCGTGTCGTGGACAAAGGATGGCAAGGGCTTCTATTACAGTGCCTACGACGAGCCTACGGGTGCGATATACTCGGCTCAAAATGCCAATCAGAAGGTCTATTACCACCGCATAGGAACATCCCAAAAGGATGACAAACTGATATTTGCCGACCCTGCAAACCCTCTCCACTACCACTCGGGAGGTGCCAGCGAGGATGACCGTTGGGAGTTTATCCAATCGTCGGCAGGTACATCGGGCTCGCAAATTCTCTACCGCAAAAAGGGAGTGGGTCGCTTCAAGTGCCTCTTCAAAGGTTGGGATTACGACTACTCGATTTTGGACTGCTACGACGATGTGGCTTTGGTGATGACCAACGAGGGTGCTCCAAACTACCGCCTGTTGAGCGTCAATCTGCAAACGAAGGAGATTAAGGAGGTTATCGCCGAGAGCGAGTCGTTGTTGGAGGGTGTCAGCACCGTGGGTGACTACCTCTTCGCACACTATCTGGTCGATGCCCAAAATCAGGTATTGCAGATGGATCGCAACGGTCGCATCGTGCGTGCCGTAGTGTTGCCAATCATCGGCTCGGTGGGTGGCTTCGATGGTGAACGCGAGGATAAGGAGTGCTACTACACCGTAACGAACTATACCACACCGGGCAATATCTACCACTACGATATCGAGAGCGGCGAATCGACTCTCTATGCACCTTCGCAGGTGAAGTTCGACGCATCGAACTACGTCACCGAGCAGATATTCTTCGAGAGCAAAGACGAGACCCGCGTACCGATGTTCGTATCGCACCACAAAGATATCAAACTCAACGGCAAAAACCCTTGCTACCTCTACGGTTACGGCGGTTTCCAAATCAGCCTTACGCCAGCATTCTCATCGTCGATGGCGGCATTTATGGAGCAGGGCGGCATCTACTGCGTGGTAAATCTGCGTGGTGGCAACGAGTATGGCGAGGCTTGGCACAAAGGGGGTATGTTGGAGAATAAGCAGAACGTGTTCGACGACTTTATTGCCGCTGCCGAGTACCTTATCGACAAGGGCTACACCTCGTCGGAGAAGTTGGCAATTGCAGGTGGGTCGAACGGAGGTCTGTTGGTCGGTGCTTGTCTGACCCAACGTCCCGACCTCTATGCCGTAGCCATTCCGCAGGTAGGCGTGCTGGATATGTTGCGTTACCACCGCTTCACTATCGGACACGGCTGGGTGGTTGAGTATGGCTCGTCGGATGTCGAGGAACAGTTCAACTACCTGATAAAGTACTCGCCACTCCACAACGTGCGTGAGGGTGTAGAGTACCCTGCAACACTCGTTACGACGGGCGACCACGACGACCGTGTTGTTCCGGCACACTCGTTCAAGTTTGCAGCGACACTCCAAGCCGCACAGGCAGGTGAGCGACCTACGCTTATCCGCATCGAGACCGACGCAGGACACGGAGCGGGCAAACCTATGCAGAAACGTATCGAGGAGACGAGCGACATCTTCGCCTTCATCTTTGAGAATACCGACACAAAATATCGCAAAATAGAGTAACACCACAGATGAAAGTTTATAAATTCGGAGGTGCATCCGTAAAAGATGCAGCAGGCGTACGCAACCTGCACAAGATTATCGAGGGCGAGAGCGAGTTGTTCATCATCGTCTCGGCTATGGGCAAGACCACCAACGCTTTGGAGCGAGTATTCGAGGCGTATCGCGATGGCAATACGGAGGCTGCCAAGGGCGAAATCGACAACATTGCAACCTATCATCAGGCGATTATCGACGACCTCTATGGCGAACAGCACACCATTCCGCAGGTCGAGTCACTTATTGCCGAGTTGCACCGCTTTATCGATAGCGTGCCATTCGACGCATCGCGTGCCGAGGAGCGTTACGACCGCACCGTAGCATTCGGCGAGCTTATCTCGACGACCATCATCTCGGAGTGGTTGGCAGCGGTGGGCGTAGCAAACCATTGGATTGATATGCGACGCTGCTTCGTTACGCAGTTCCGCCACAAGGATGCCAACGTATTGATTGACGAGTCGGCTCCGCTGTTGCGACGTGAGGTAGCAGGCTCTGTATCGCGAGTATTTATCGGACAGGGCTTTATCGGCTCGGCAGCCGATGGCTCGACGACAACCCTCGGACGTGAGGGCTCGGACTACTCAGCAGCCGTTGTGGCACACATCCTCGATGCCGAGTCGATGACCGTATGGAAGGATGTTGCCGGTATTTTGAATGCCGACCCAAAGATTTTTGCCGAGGCGAAGAAGATAGACTTCCTCAACTACGTCGATACCATCGAGTTGGCATATAGCGGTGCACAGATTATCCACCCAAAGACTATCAAGCCACTCCAAAACAAGCAGATACCGCTCTACGTCCGCCCATTCTCGGACAAGAGTGCTGCCGGAACACGCATCGACGCCGAGGCTGCAAATGTCACTACGCCGATTATCATTCTGAAACGCAACCAATCGCTCGTAACGCTCCGTTCGCGTGACTTGTCGTTCGTGTTGGAGGAGCGATTCCCGATAGTATTCTCGATTTTGGAACGTTTCCGCATCAAGACCAACCTCATCCACAACACCGCCGTGGCGTTGAGCCTCTGCACCGAGGAGAGCTGGCGTCTTGCGGAGGCTGTTCAGGCGTTGCAGAGCGAGGGCTTCGATGCGACCATCAATGCAAATGTCGAACTGCTGACCATACACCACCACGATGCCGAGTGTTTGGCAAAATATGCCGAGTCGGAGCGTAATCTTATCAGCCAGACAACACCCGAAACGGTGCGTATAGTACGAAGCAAAGAGTAGAGATATACGATGTCGAACTACCACACACCCGTTTTGCTTGGCGAGGCTATCGACCTGCTCGATATCAAACGCGATGGCACCTACGTCGATTTGACCTTCGGAGGCGGAGGCCACTCGCGCCTCATTCTCGAAAGGCTCTCCCCCAAAGGGCGACTGTTTAGTTTCGACCAAGATGCCGATGCACAGGCCAATATTCCTGCCGACAGCAGGCTCCACTTTGTGGAGAGCAACTTCCGCTTTATGCGCTCGCAGTTGCGCCTGAGGGGTGTGGGCGATGGCGAGGTGGATGGAGTATTGGCCGATTTGGGCGTATCGTCGCACCACTTCGACACCGCCGAGAGGGGATTTTCGTTCAAGGCCGACTTGGAGGCTCCGCTCGATATGAGGATGAATC
>JAZRCC010000210.1:0-3213 GCA_045635405.1 Alistipes sp. | reverse complement strand
ATCACTCGTGGATCCTCCGAGTAGGAGACTATCATATCGCGGAAGTTCGATGCCTGCTCCTGCTCCATATTGAGTTTCAGCTCCGAGATGTTTGCCAAGCCGATAGTTATGCCGACAACCTCGCGACCAAACATCTTCTCGATGTGGGTGAGTTGCTCGGTCAGCAGTGCCTCCTCCTCGCTCTGCACGGTCTGTCGCACCGCATCGTGGATGATGGCTGCCACCATCGAGTTACGCCCCAAGCCAATCTCCATAGTCGCAATGCGTGCCACCTCGACAGCGTGGTCCAACATCGGCGAGCCATCGTAACGCTGCTTGTCGGCTGTGTGGCGGTCGGCATAGATTATCGCCGCCTCGACACACTGCAACGTCTGCTGCGAATAGGTCGCGCGGACAAAATCAATCAAACGGCCGTAACGGGCCATCAAATCTGCTCCCAACATACTCTTCTCACTCTCCATAATCTCAATTTTTGTTTGCAGGGCGGCGGGCGATATATATCTTGTCGCCACTCAATCCATACTGTCGGCTCTCCTCTGCTGTAAGGCGTTCACGGTAGTCAATTGCCTCGACCTCGAAGCCCTCGGCAGCCAATCGCTCGGCATAGTCACGACCATATACGCGGCGGTGGTCATACTGTCCAAACCGTAGGGCACGCTCTTTGGGGTCGGTTATCGAGTCATCCTCGTAGGTCGTCGCCCGACTCTCGTCCTGTGGCACCATCACCACAGCCCAACCCCCTGCACGCAGCACTCGGTACAACTCACGCATAGCTCGTCTATCGTCGCTGACGTGCTCCAAAAGGTGGTTGCAGATGATGACATCGACCGACTCCGCATCCAACGGAATCTGCTCGACATCGAAGTGCAACTCCGCCAACGGACTCTCCAAATCGGCAGTCACATATCGCTCTCGGCAGTCAGCATACGCCCGCTTGAAGTGTCGCATCAACGATATTTCGGGTGCGATATGCAGCACTACGGGGTGCTCCTCGAATAGGCGGGTCTGCTCGGTCAGATAGAGCCACAATGCACGGTGTCGCTCCAACGACAAGCAACTTGGGCAGAGTGCATCACCTCGTGATGTGCCATAACCGTATGGCATAAAACGGCGATAGTGGTTATGGCAAATCGGGCAGATGCGACCCCGACCACGATAGAACACTCCCACAACAGGCACAATGAGGTGTGCCACACGTTGCAGAAGGCGACGTGGTACCAAGTTCAGGCTCTTATTTATCAACCAAGCAACCATTTTTTCTTTTTTTTAGGACGAATAGGAGTACTAGGACAATTAGGACTTTTTCGTTGCTGACTTAACTCTGTTCTTGAAAAGTTACTCGTTCCTTGTTTCTCGCTCCTACTTCTACTTCTCGCTCTACCCTCGCTTCTACTCCTCGTTCAGCACCTTTTCGACCTCCTCCTGGCTGCGACGCAGGCGTTGGCGGCACTGCTCAATCAGCGTCAATGCACGGCGAGTTCGCTCGGCAAGCGTGTCGATATCGCAATCATCACGTTGCAACTCGGCAACAATCTTCTCTATTTCGGCCATAGAGTCGGCATACGACATCTGTTCCGACACTTCGCTCTTGTTACTCTTTGTCATATCTCTCAAAATTTTTCTATCACTTTCGTTCGCAGACCGCCCTCCATAAGCGACACCTCGACAATATCGCCAATCTCGACATCCGCCGCTCGACGCAACAACTTCGCCTCGCAACGTGCTACGGCAAAGCCCGATGCGAAAATTCTCTGGGGCGAGAATGCCTCGACAACTGCCGCATAGCGGTCGCACTGCTGACGTGCTGTGGCAATACGCTGCTCTACGACCAACACCAAACGCTCACGAAGGTGGTCGCAACGCAGACGCTCCGCCTCGCATCGGCGACGACAACCCTGCTCTATCCGAGCCTGCAACTCTGCCAAATGCACCGCCGAGTTGCTAAATGTGCGTTGCAACACCGCAAGCAACGAACGCAGAGCCGCAGCAAGTCGCTCGTCCTGCTCCGCCACGCACGACACAATCCACTGTGCCACCGCCGTAGGGGTCTTTAACGCAAGGGCTGCAACCATATCGACAATGCTCGTATCCTTGTCGTGACCTATGCCACAAACAACCGCCAACGGCATCTGTGCCACCATCAAAGCCAACGCATAGTCGTCGAAACACCCCAAGTCGGTAGCCGAGCCACCACCTCGCACGATGACTATCACATCGAACTCCTCGCAACGGCCACAAATCTGCTCCAATACTCGGCAGATACTCTCCGAGGCACCATCGCCCTGCATCGTCGCGGCAAAGAGCGTGACATCGACCCGATAGGGCGAAGCCTCCAACTCGCGACGAAAATCTTGCCAACCCGCAGCCGTTTCGCTCGTGATGACCGCTATGCGTTGCGGGAGTATCGGGAGCGGCAACTCGCGATTCATATCCCACACACCGTCGGCTTTGAGTTGTGCAATGGTCTCCTGACGACGACGCTCCGCCTCACCCAATGTATAGGCGGGGTCGATATCGTCGATATTGAGGCTCAACCCATAGAGCGGATGGTACGACACGGTGGCGTGGACGAGAATCTTCAACCCTGCCGAGAGCATCAAACCTGCACCCTCCTCGAAGCGACGTCGCACAACGCCGAATATCGTTCGCCAAATCGTGGCACGAATCTCCGCCTTCGGGGTTGTGCGGGCTGCCGCCTCGTCACGCTCTATGAGCGAGAGGTAGCAGTGTCCCGTGGCATTGACCTTCATCTCGGCAATCTCGGCAACAACCCATACGGGCAGCGGAAATGCCGCATCAATCGAACGCTGCACCTCTTTTTGCAGTGCCGAGAGTGTCATATATGTTGTCGCTGCCTTCATCGTTGTTCGGTTGCTCTTTGCGAGAGGGTTTTTGTTATCTTCGCTATCTCAAAATTACATACGGCTCCTTAGGCAGAGGTTTGCCCTTCGGAAGTTGCACCACAAGCAGGTGGTGGCTATCGACCGCCTGACCCGCCTTGCGGGCAGCCTCCCAGCGGGGTGCCGCTGCTACGACCTGCAACACCCGACGACGAAACTGCTTGTCGGTAGATTGCAACTCCTCGCCGAGCAGCAACGTGCCATCAGCCTTGACCGTATATCGCACCACAAACCGCTGTACGCCGTGGTGGGCACTCCACTTGACTCGACGCTCAACGTAGTCGTCGAAAGGCTCCGAGCCATCGCCAAAACG
>JAZRCC010000209.1:0-3196 GCA_045635405.1 Alistipes sp. | reverse complement strand
CACCAAGTTTGTGGTACATACGGAAGTAGTTCTGCAACGTAATGGTTGCAAAGGTTTGGGTTGCGGCCTCGACTTTAACCTGCTCCTTTGCCTCGATAGCTTGGTGCAAGCCGTCCGAATAGCGACGACCGTCCAAAATACGACCCGTCTGCTCATCGACAATCTTGACCTTGTTCTCCATTACGACATACTCGATATCGCGTTCGAACATCGCATACGCTTTGAGCAGCTGATGTACGGTGTGAACACGCTCCGATTTGATAGAGTAGTCGCGGATGATTTCGTCCTTGCGAGCAGCCTTCTCTTCGAGAGTCAGCTCCTCGGTATCGAGCTCGGCAACGGCAGTGCCAATATCGGGCAACACGAAGAAGCCATCCTCTTTGAAATACTTCGACAACACCTCGTGGCCCTTGTCGGTAAGTTCCACCGAGTTTAGTTTCTCGTCGATTACGAAGAACAACTCGTCGGTAATCTCCGGCATACGACGGTTGTTGTCTGCCATATAGATGTTCTCGGTCTTCTGCATCTGTACCTTGATGCCCTGCTCCGAGAGGAACTTAATCAATGGCTTATACTTTGGCAGACCCTTATAAGCACGATACATCAAGATACCCGCTTCGTCCATATTGCCCTCATCTGCCACCTTACGCGATTTGGTTACGAGCTGCGTAACAAAATCCTTCTGCAAGCCATAGAGGTATTTGATAGCAGGGTTGTACTGCTCAAACATCTGGTCGTCGCCCTTTGGAACGGGACCCGAGATGATGAGCGGAGTACGGGCATCGTCAATCAAAACGGAGTCAACCTCATCGACAATGGCGAAGTGGTGCTTGCGTTGTACCAAATCTTCGGGCGATGAGGCCATATTGTCACGCAGATAGTCGAAACCGTACTCGTTGTTTGTACCGAATGTGATATCTGCGAGGTAGGCGTTGCGACGAGCCTGCGAGTTTGGTTGATGCAGGTCGATGCAATCAACCGACAGACCGTGGAACTGATACATAGGGCCCATCCACTCGGCGTCACGTCGTGCGAGGTAGTCATTGACTGTCACCATATGCACACCCTTGCCAGCCAACGCATTCAAGAATACGGGAAGTGTTGCCACGAGAGTCTTACCCTCACCTGTTGCCATCTCGGCAATCTTGCCTTTGTGGAGTACGACACCACCGAACAACTGCACGTCGTAGTGTACCATATCCCAACGGATGTCATTACCACCGGCTGTCCAATGTGTCGAATAGATGGCTTTGTCGCCCTCGATGGTGACGAAATCTTTTACGGCTGCCAGATTGCGGTCAAAGTCATTGGCAGTAACCTCTACGCTCTCCGCCTCTGCAAAACGGCGGGCGGTATCCTTCATAATCGCAAATGCCTCTGGCAAGATTTGGTCGAGTATCTCCTCAATCTTCTCGTCGATGCGTTTCAGCGTGTTGTCGATATCCTTCGATATCTTCTCCTTCTCGTTGAGGAGCAGATTGTCCTGTTCGAGGCGTGTCTTTTGCTCGACGATGTGCTGCTCGTCTGCTGCAATGTACTCGGCAATGCGTTTGCGAAGTGCTGCACTATGCTCACGAAGTTCGTCATTCGACAGACGCTCGATTGTAGGGTAAATCTCCTTGATTTTTTCTACGTATGGAGCGATCTCCTTACGGTCTTTGTCGGCTTTCGAGCCGAAGAAAAGTTTTATTAAACCCGATAAAATATCCATAATTCAGTGATGATTTCTTATTATCCGTGCAAAGATATAAATTTTTGGCATAATACATAGTATTACGCCCTAAATTTTCTGAAAATTAGCGACAAATTGTGATTATTAAATCCAAATTTGGCAGAATGTACGGCAATTCGCAGAGAAACTACTTCTGTGTAGCCATCAGATAACCACAGATTGGACACTCCTCGCAAAGTTCGTGCCCGCAATATTCAGTTGCTATTTGGAGCAGAGCTTGACTCTCGAAGGCATTTGCTGCCCGCACGCCTCGCTCCGCCCATCGGCGAATAAATCGGTTGTTTTCGGCAGGGATATCCTCCAACAACGAGAGGGCTTCGGAACGCAGTTCATCTTTGCTCATATGGTAGGCGTAGGCAAATTGGAACTGCACCACGAGATTTATGCCGAGCAGATGGCACTTTTCGCGTCCGATGCGTTTTGGAACATCGTTTGATATTTGAGCCGGCACAAAGTGGTTCGACCAATATTCGGAGGCCTCTGCCGAGAATAGCTGCTCGACATCGCTGCACGTGCGACATTCGAGAACTCGGTTTACGAAGAAGTCGTGCGAGGAGAGCAACTTTGCAATCTGCACAATTCTCAAAACGGGGTGGTTTTGCGGACGACATCCCGACAAATCCCACTCGCGACGACGCATAGGCATCAATTCGTATTTCTGTGCGAGGTAGAAGTACTCCTCTTTGAGTGAGCGGATGTAGTCGTCGTTGCGATAGACCGATAACAGACCCGATGTTCCGAGCAAAAGGGCCTCTATTGCTTTTAGCGAAGTGCGTTCTCGTTCGATAACCCGATATGTAACCAGACGAGCCAGACGCTCATAGGCATCGCGATTTTGCGACGAGTCCATCGAGCGGAACAACATCACCAAAAAGGTTTGATTCCAATCGCCAAGCGACTGCTCGAAAATCTCCTTAATCTTCTCGTATTTTCGCTTCAAACGGCTATAAGAGGCTGCCGTGAGGATTGATTGGCGTTGGATTGATGACACGCGACAGAGGTAGTTGCCACACGCCAACGATGCAGCACCTCTCTTCAAAGCTTGCGTAAGTTTTGTCTGCTCCTCTGTCATCTGCCTTTGTCTTTACAAGAGATTCAACTCCAAAAGAGCCTCGTCGCTCATCATCTCTCGCTGCCAAGGTGGCTCGAATGTGAGCATAATGTTGACCGTCGAAACACCGTTGACCTTCTTGACCTCGCGATTTACATCGGCAATCAACATATCCGCCATCGGACAGTTCGGAGCGGTCAGTGTCATCTCGATTGTAACCTCGCCCGAAGGGTTGTAATCGATGTTGTAAATCAATCCCAAATCGTAGATGTTTACGGGGATTTCGGGGTCGTATATGTTTTTGAGTGTTAGCACGATATCGTGCTCTACTTTAAGTATCTCCTGCGGTGTCATTACTCTTGGTTTTTAGTTGTCAGTGCAAGTGCATACAGCTGCATTTGACGAATCGTTGC
>JAZRCC010000208.1:0-2143 GCA_045635405.1 Alistipes sp. | reverse complement strand
TTCAAGGAGTGGTACAAGGAGCAGACGGGCGAGGATATCGAGGTTGTATATCAGTTGTTCGATATCAACGAGATAATGTTGGCTAAAATCGAACGTGCCCACGAGGATTTCGACGTTGTCTGCCCATCGGAGTATATCATCGAGCGAATGTTGCGAAACAATCTGCTTCTGCCTATCGATCGCAATTTTGGCTCTACACCTAACTATATCGACCAAAATATATCGCCATACATCGTCGAGCGTTTCAATAAAATCGATGGCTCGGGCAAAAATGCTAACGACTACGCTGTGGGATATATGTGGGGAACAACGGGCATCCTCTATAATACGAAATATGTAACGACCGAGGAGGCTTCGACTTGGAGTGTATTGCACAATGAGAAGTTCAAAAAGCAGATTTTTATCAAGGATGCTTTTCGTGATGTCTATGGACCGATTCTGATTTCGCTCAAACAGAAGGAGTTGCAGAGTGGAGAGATGACTATGGACCAACTGATGTACGATGCTTCGGATGAGTCTATTGCTTTGGTCGAAGGCTTTTTGAAAAAGGCAAAGCGTCTGGTTGCAGGCTGGGAGGCCGACTTTGGTAAGGAGATGATGACCAAGGAGAAGGCTGTCATCAACCTCACGTGGAGCGGCGATGCTGTGTGGGCTATCGAAGAGGCTGCCGAGGTGGGCGTCGAGTTGGACTACATTGTGCCAAACGAGGGCAGTAATGTGTGGTTTGATGGCTGGGTAATTCCTAAATATGCCAAAAATATCAAGGCGGCACGCTATTTTATCAACTTTATGTGCCGTTCCGATATCGCTCTGCGAAATATGGATGCAACGGGCTACGTAAGCGTTGTCGGTACTCGTGAGGTGCTCGAAGAACAGATTGATGAGGAGAGTGGCAAGGTTGTCAATGCATCGTATTTCTTCGGTGAGGGTGCCGACTCGGTTAAGCTCAACCCTGTTTTGTATGCCGATGCGTCGGTCATTGCACGCTGTACGATGATGCACGACTCGGGCGAACGTACCCAGCAGATGTTGGATATGTGGTCACGTGTAAAGGGTGATAACGTCAGCGGTTGGATTTTGACAGTGATATTTATCACCTTTGGAGCGTTGTTCGTCATCGGTATTCGTCGCAAAATCAAGCAATACAAGAGGAGCCGCAACTCGATTCGTCGTCGAGTGGCTCGTCGATAACTGCTCCCCTATAATATAAAAGAGTCTGCAACCTTTCGATTGCAGACTCTTTTTTGGTTATACGGCAATGGTTTAGAAACGTGCCTTAACATTTTCGACTGCACGGTGCAGCAACTCGGCAGGACAGCAGAGCGTAATACGCACATAGCGGTTACCCTCGCTACCGAAAATGCCACCAGGAGTGAGGAATACGTCACAACGCTCCATAACTTCGTCGGAGAATGCAAAGCAGTCACCCTCATAATCTTCTGGTATCTCCGCCCAGATGAACAAGCCTGCCTGATTAGGACGATATTTGCAACCGAGAGCATCGAGCAGTGCGTAGCCCTCCTTTTCGCGTTCGTAGTAGATTTTGTTCAACTCGGTAAACCACTCATCGCCAAGAGCCAACGCAGTCTCGGCAGCGGCCTGAATAGGATAGAACATACCCGTATCCATATTGCTCTTGAACGACAAAATCGACTTAATCCACTCGCTGCGACCAACAATTACGCCGACACGCCACCCAGCCATCGAGTGGCCCTTCGACAACGAGTTCATCTCCATTGCTATATCCTTTGCACCTTCAATCTCCATAATACTCATTGGACGAGTCGAGTTGCGGATAAAGCCATAAGGGTTGTCGTGTACAATCAGGATGTTGTGTTTGGCACCGAAAGCGATAATCTTCTCGAAGAGTTCGCGTGTAGGAGTTTGACCCGTAGGCATATTTGGATAGTTCACCAGCATAAACTTTACGCCCTCTACACCCTCTCGCTCAATGGCGTCGAAGTCGGGCATAAAACCGTTGTGCTTGTTGAGCGAATAGTACTGCATCACTCCGCCCGACAGACGAACTGCTGCACTATATGTAGGGTATCCCGGATTTGGAACCAAAACCTTATCACCCGGATTGAGGAATGTCTGACAGAGGTGCATAATAAGTCGGATCGTAGCCATGTCGTTCTGTGAG
>JAZRCC010000207.1:0-1858 GCA_045635405.1 Alistipes sp. | reverse complement strand
AGCTTCGACAGGTATCGGCCTTTGCTATGCCGAACAACTTGCGGAGTTGGGCTACAATCTTGTGTTGGTAAGCCGCAACGAAGAGCAGTTAGGGCAAGCAGCAGAACGCATCGCTCGGCAGCACGACGCGAAGGTCACTATGCGTGTGCAAGACCTTGCGAAGATAGATGCAGCCGAGGAGTTGTTTGCGTGGTGCAACGAGAACAACATCACGGTCGATGTGCTGATTAACAATGCGGGAATGTTCTCGTTCTGCGACATACTCAACACCCCTACCGACCGCATCAAACAGACAATACTTCTGCACGATGTAACCAATACCATACTCTGCAAACTCTTTGCCCAAGATATGGCACAACGTGGCGGTGGTCATATTCTCAATATGTCGTCGTTCTCGATTTGGATGCCGTTCCCCGGTTTGTCGCTATACAGTGCCAGCAAATCCTATTTGAAGAGCTTTTCGGTTGCCTTCTCGAAGGAGGTAAAAGAGTTGGGAGTAAAGGTTACGGCTGTCTGCCCCGCAGGTATTGCCACAGATTTGTATGGTCTATCGCCACGTTGGCAAAAGATTGGGTTAAAGCTCCACGCTCTATCGACTCCTAAATTCTGTGCCAAACGAGGTTTGAAAGCCTTATGGCGTGGCACACGATGCACCGTACCCGATTGGTGGTGCCGACTATTCATCCCGATATGTCTGATTCTTCCGGGATTTGCGATGCGATGGTTAAGACGATTTACCTACAAGTGGCAAAAATAGAGATTAGAGACGTCCGATAATAAATATTGTCGGGCGTTTCTGTATATCAGGCAGTTGCGTACGTCGCCACTCTACCACACTCTGCATCTTGATATACTCGGTCGGCGACGATATATCGCACGCAATGGCAAGGCGGGTTTCGGGCTGGCAATGTCGTAGAATAGCCTCCGCAAGACGGATATTGCGATATGGTGCCTCAATCACCACTTGCGATTGACGTTCGCCGATTGCACGACTCTCCAAACGCTTTATCGCTCTACCGCAATCGGGCTCCTTCACGGGCAGATAGCCATTGAAGGCGAACGACTGTCCGCTCAATCCCGATGCCATCACCGCCATAATAATCGACGATGGGCCTACGAGAGGCACTATGCGGATACCTGCGCGGTGGCACGCCTCGACAACAAGCTGTCCGGGGTCTGCCACAGCGGGAACGCCCGCCTCCGAGATTACGCCTGCCGAGCGACCAGCCCTAATCTTTGCGACCATACGCTCCACATTGCGTGGCGAGGTGGTGTGTTCGCTCAACTCGTCGAATTCCAACTCGTCGATTTTGCCCGACAATCCCGCCTTCGACAGAAAGCGACGAGCCGAGCGGAGATTCTCCACGATGAAGTAGTCGAGCGATGTTATCACACTTCGGTTGCCCTCGGGTGTAACATCGTAGGGTAGAGTATCCTCCGATATGGGACAAGGTATAAGATAGAGAGTGCCTGCCATTCTATTCGTTGATGTAAATTCGTTTCACTCGTTTTGCCACCGAGGTGAGCACCTCGTATGGTATTGTGCCAAGCACCGTAGCCATATCGGCTGCGGTGTTGCCCTTTGTGGCGGAGAAGATGGTCACTGCGTCGCCCTCCTCGACACCTTCGATATCGGTGATGTCAATCATACAGCTGTCCATACAGATGTTGCCGATGGTCTTGGCCCTCTTGCCGCCTACAATCATCTCCCAGGCGCCATTGCCGAGGCGACGATTCAGGCCGTCGGCATAACCCACAGGGATGGTGGCTATACGGCTTGGCTTGGTCACCTTTCCGTTGCGACCATAGCCGATTGTTTCACCCTCGTCGAGAGTGCGAATCTGCACGATGCGTGTGC
>JAZRCC010000206.1:0-4805 GCA_045635405.1 Alistipes sp. | reverse complement strand
GCTCTCCCGAAAAGATGTTCGACGGCAATCCCTCGGCTCCCGCAACCTCGTTCTCGGCTCTACATACCGTCATCGCCACACCGAGCGACAACACTAAAAACAGCAATTTTTTCATACACAAATTCCCTCTCTCTCGTTGTTGTTATCACTATCGTTTTGCGGTCTCGTGCTCGACATCGCAGCCGGCACAGTTGCCCGAACAGCCAATCTCCTCGGTGCAGTCGCCCGCTGCCATATCCTCGCGGGTCTCCTGCACGGCACACTTTATGCCGAGTCGCTGCATATCCTTGTTGGTAGATATCTCCGACTCGATGTGGTGCCCTTTGAATATCAACGTCAGCGACATACCGACCACAAAAATCGCTACGGCACCGACAGCAAATAGTATTGTTACGACAATCTGCGACATAGTTTATCCTCTTTTTTAGAATCCTTACCCGATAAAAACACTCTAAAATTTTGCCATAAGCTGCAAAAAAGCACGGCAACGCTTTGAAATGTTGTGGCAAATTTATACATTTGTCGAATAATTTGCAATAGTAGCGACCCACTTCTGCTCTATTGAGCAGGCAAAAGTTGCAAAAATGTGAACAAATAGAGCGTAAATTATGAAGATTGTTATAGCCGGAGCCGAGGATATAGGCAACCATTTGGCGAAGTTGTTGAGCGGTAACGGACACGACATTACGGTTATCGACTCCGATGCCAAGCTGCTTGCCGATGTTGCAAACCTTGCCGACGTGATTACGGTCGAGGGCGACACCACCACCTTCACGGTACTCCGTAAGGCGGCCGTGCGTCGTTGCGACCTCTTTATTGCGGTGCAGGCGACCGAGAACGACAACATCCTCTCGGCGATTATGGCGAAGCAGCTGGGTGCCAAAAAGTCTATCGCCCGCATCGACAACAACGAATATTTGGAGCCGAACAACAAGGAGATGTTCATCAATATGGGCATCGACTACCTCTTCTACCCCGAGAAGGTGGCTGCCAGCGAGGTTATCAACCTGCTCGGCCACTCCTCATCGACCGAGTTTGTCGATTTCTCGGGTGGCAAACTCTCGCTGGTGGTCTTCCGTTTGGAGCCTACATCGGCGTTGGTCGGTATGCCTGTGTGCGATGTCGATGAGAGCAGCGAGCCGCTGACCTATCGCACGGTGGCAATCTCGCGCGATGGTGTGACCATCATCCCAAAGGCGGGCGAGAGCTATATGGTGGGCGATACGGTCTATACAATCACCCTCCACGATGCGGTGGACGAGGTGATGGAGCTCTCGGGCAAGAGCAACGTGCGGGTCAATAATATGATGATTTTGGGTGGCTCCCGCATCGGCATACAGATTGCCTCGGCACTGCAACGCTCGGTCAATATCAAGATGATTGACTACAATGCCGACAAGGCGTATCGTCTGGCGGAGATGCTCCAAAATACGCTCATCGTGCATCAGGATGGCCGCGATACCGAGGCGATGATGGAGGAGGGACTCTCCAATATGGATGCCTTTGTGGCGGTTACGGGCCGCAGCGAGACCAACATCCTCACGGCAATGCTGGCAAAGCGTCTGGGTGTGAAGAAGGTTATCGCCGAGGTCGAGAATATGAACTATATCAACATCGCCGATAGCGTGGGTGTCGATACCATCATCAACAAGAAGATTGTGACGGCATCGAACATCTTCCGCTTCACGATGAATACCGACGTACTGGCGATAAAGTGCCTCACAGGTAGCGATGCCGAGGTTATGGAGTTTATCGTCAAGCCGAACTCTATGGCGACCAAATCGACTATCGGCGAGTTGGGATTGCCGAGCGACGCACTTATCGGAGGCGTTGTGCGAGGCGATAAGGTCTTTATCGCTACGGCAGCGACACAGATTGTGGCGTACGACCGCGTGGTTGTCTTTGCAATGCCATCGGCAATCCGCAGCATCGGCGACTACTTTAAGTAGTGGGACGAGCGAAGCGGAGAACGCCATTAAAGAGGCGTTAGCGACGTTAGGGGCGTTTGGGGATGGCGACCACAGCGGCGCCGCGAAAGAGAGATTAGGGAGTTTAAGGAATTTAGGGATAGCGACCAAAGGCGACAGGCGATGACAGCCGCCTAGTTTTAAGGTCAAGTAAGGTCTTTTAAGGTCAGATAAGGTCGAGTAAGGTCGGCGGCGGAAACCGCTAACAACCTTTAATAACCTTTAACAACCCTTTCGGCAAAGCCGTTGCTGCTTTGCAGCAAAACAGAAAAAAACTAAAAACACGATAAAAACTATGTACATTGCAATTGCGGGAAATATTGGTAGCGGCAAGACTACGCTGACCGAGATTCTGACCAAACACTACGGGGCGAAGGCCTACTACGAGGAGATTGACAACCCCTATCTGAACGACTTCTATGCCGATATGAATCGCTGGTCGTTCCAGTTGCAGGTTCACTTTTTGGCGAGCCGTATCCGCCAGACCACCGAGATGTTGAACGATGGCTCGGCGTGCATCTTCCAGGATAGAACCATCTACGAGGATGCCCACATCTTCGCCAAGAACCTTCACCAGATGGGTCTGATGTCGGCACGCGACTTCGGCACCTACTCGAAACTCTTCGATGTGACGAGTTCGCTCATTCCGAAGCCCGACCTGCTCATCTACCTCAAATCGAGTGTTCCGACGCTGATTTCGCAGATTCGCAAGCGTGGTCGCGAGTATGAGCAGAATATCGATGTGGCATACCTCGAACGCCTCAACGAGAAGTACAACGAGTGGATTGACTCCTACGAGGGCAACCTCTTCGTTATCGACAAGGATACCTACGACTTTGTCGAGAATATCAAGGTGCTCGACTCGCTCTATGAGCGTTTGGATGCGATACGTGCTGCCGAGGACCGTTTTGTGTTGATTCCATAAGAGTTGCCGATGTTGCCGCTTCCCGAGGAGTTCTGCCGAGCGATGCGAGAGCAGCTGGGCGATGTCGAGGCCGAGCGTCTGTTTGCGGCACTCGATATGGAGCCATCGACCGCCATCCGCTACAACCCCTTCAAACATCGGGGTGAGTATCGGGGCGAGGCTGTGGCGTGGAGTCGCTATGGGCGACACTTGGCGGAGCGTCCACTCTTTACGACCGACGCAGAGTTTGTGGCGGGCGAGTACTATGTTCAGGAGGCTGCATCGCAATTTGTGGAGTATCTGCTGCGGGGTGTACGGTGCGAGGGTGCTACGCTGCTCGATATGTGTGCCGCACCCGGAGGCAAGACGACACTCTATGCCGCATTGGTGGGGCGTGAGGGGCTTGTTGTGGCGAACGAGTATGTTCGTCAGCGTGCCAATATCCTCGCCGACAATATCCGCAAGTGGGGCATAGGCAACGTGGTGGTGACCAACAATGCACCAGCACACTTCGAGCCGTTTACGTCGCTCTTCGATATCGTTGCTGTCGATGCTCCCTGTTCGGGCGAGGGTATGTTCCGCAAGGAGGCTGCCGCCCGTGAGATGTGGAGCGTGCAGAATGTGGAGATGTGCAGCCATCGTCAGTTGCAGATTCTCACGTCGGCGTGGCAATCGCTCCGTGAGGGTGGCACACTGCTGTATAGCACCTGCACCTTCAACCGTACCGAGAACGAGGAGTTGGTTGCTCGATTTTTGGAGGAGGTGGGCGACGACATCGAGCCGTTCGACAATATCGAGGTGCCCGAGGAGTGGGGCATTGTCCGCTCTACGGTGGGGCCATTCCAACTCTTCCGCTTCTATCCGCATCGCACCCGCACCGAGGGTTTTTGCGTTGCGGTGGCACGACGCAGGGTTACGGGGCAGAGTCGCACCCGACTACCCAAACCGCACCATCGTGGCTTTACCGACGTACCGCACGCTGTTGTAGGGGAGTTGCGACGCTGGGTGCTAAACCCCGACGAACACGCCTTTGGCGAACTTGGCGATATGCTCTACTGCTACCGCCGTCGTCACGCCGATATCGTAAAGGCTATGGCGACAAATCTTGCGGTGGTGTATGCTGCAACGGCTATGGGCGAACTCTTCAAGGGGCGACTGAAACCCGATTGGGCACTGTCGCAATATATTGACCTCAACCGCGAGGCGGTGCCACAGGGCGAGATTTCGGCTGACGAGGCACTCGACTATCTGCGACGTGCCGACATATCGCCCGAAGCCTTCGAGGAGGGGATAAATCTGGTCTGCTCGGCGGGTCGTGCGTTGGGCTTTATCAAGCGAGTGGGGCGGCGGTGCAACAACCTCTACCCGCAGTCGCTGCGAATTATGAACGTGTAGTAGAAAACGAAAACAAAAGATATATGGCAGAAAAACTCTTCTATTCGATGGGCGAGGTGTCGGAGATGTTCGATGTAAATCCTTCGCTGATACGCTATTGGGGTACGCAGTTCGAGCAGCTGCGACCTCGACGTAACGCCAAGGGCAACCGAATGTTCACACCTGCCGATGTGTTGCTGTTGAAGCGAATCTACCACTTTGTCAAGGAGCGTGGAATGACTCTGCGTGGTGCAAAACTCGCCCTGCGTGCCGAGACTACCGCCGAGCGTGGCAAGGCCGAAGCAAAGGGGGAGGATATGCAGCTCTACGAGTCGCTCCAAAACCTCCGCACAATGCTCTGCGAGGTGCGTGAGTTGTTGGGCGAGGAGGGTACGCTGCTCGACGAGGCGGCAGAGGATATCGCCGATGTGGCAGCCGATGTGGCAGCCGAGGCAACGGAGCCTACCCCAAAGGCAACAAAGGTAGCAAAAGCGACAAAGAGCGAAAAGGCAGAAAAACCTGCCAAAGAGGAGCAACCAAAGGAGCAACCACGACCACTA
>JAZRCC010000205.1:0-2531 GCA_045635405.1 Alistipes sp. | reverse complement strand
GAGGCGGATATTGCCGAGTTGGAGAGCTACGAGGAGCGTCAGATGTTCCTCGAAGATATGGGTTTGGCCGAGTCGGGTGTCAATCGTCTGATTAAGGCTGCGTACAAGTTGCTCAACCTAGAAACATTCTTTACGACGGGTGCTGACGAGTCACGCGCTTGGACCTATGTTCGTGGTGCAAAGGCTCCGCAAGCGGCAGGTACTATCCACACCGATTTCGAGAAGGGATTTATCCGTGCCGAGGTTATAAAGTATGACGACTACGTGGCATTGGGCAGCGAAAAGGCGTGTCGCGATGTCGGCAAAATCGGCATCGAGGGCAAGGAGTATATCGTGCAGGATGGCGATATTATGCACTTCCTCTTCAATGTATAGGTATCTTTTTCAGCAGTGCAGTTATGATTACACTCGAAGTATTTAACACGTTTCTGATTGTGATGGCAGCAGTAGCCGTTGTTGTCTTTGTCGCCCTATTTTTTGTCGAGGCGGGCTACGGCTACCTATTCAACCCGAAATACGGCCGCCCTATTCCGAATAAAATCGGTTGGGTATTGATGGAATCGCCCGTATTTATAGCAATGTCACTCCTTTGGTGGTTTTCGGATGTACGTTTCGAGGCTGCTCCTCTGGTGCTGTTTCTGATATTTCAGACACACTACTTCCAGCGTTCGTTTATCTTCCCTATGTTGTTGCGTGGTAAGTCGAAGATGCCTCTGGGAATCGTATTGATGGGTGCGACATTCAACACACTCAATGCTCTAATGCAAGGTGGTTGGATATTCTATCTTGCACCGCAACTCAACTACTACGACGATTGGTTCAGCAAACCATACATCTACGTCGGAACTTTGGTCTTTTTGGCGGGTCTATTTATCAACCTGCAATCGGACTACATCATTCGCCACCTGCGTAAGGAGGGCGATACACGCCACTACATTCCGAAGGGTGGTATGTTCCGCTATGTTTCGTCGGCAAACTACTTTGGCGAGTTTACCGAGTGGGTAGGCTTTGCCATCGCTTCGTGGTCGTGGTCGGGCGTTGTATTTGCTCTTTGGACCTTTGCGAACTTGGCACCACGAGCAAACTCGCTCTACAAACGCTATGAGCGAGAGTTTGGCGAGGAGTTCACAGAGCTGAAACGCAAACGCATTTTGCCATTTATCTACTAATTTTGTTTACAACATCAACCCGATAAGAGATGGAGAATAAGAAGGATTTGAGCCAATCGAAGCTCTTTACGCCCTACAAGATGGGCCCCGTAACACTCCGTAACCGAACAATTCGTTCGGCAGCGTTTGAGTCTATGGGTAAAGATTTTGGCCCAACACAGGACTTGAAAGATTATCACGTCAGCGTAGCACGAGGTGGCGTCGGAATGACTACCCTCGCCTATGCGTCGGTAAATCGTAGCGGTATATCGTTCAACTCGCAGTTGTGGCTCCGTAACGAGATTGTACCGGCACTGAAAGATATTACCGATGCCGTTCATAACGAGGGTGCTGCCGTAGGCATACAGATTGGCCACTGCGGAAATATGACCCACTGGTCCACTGCCGGCAGTTTTCCTGTCTCGGCATCGAATGGTTTTAACCTCTACTCGCCTACGTTCCATCGTCGATTGAAGCCGTCGGAGCTGACCCAATTCGCCAAAGATTTTGGTCAGGCAGTACACACAGCACACGAAGCGGGTTTCGATAGCGTAGAGGTTCACGCAGGTCACGGCTATCTGATATCGCAATTCCTATCGCCTTGGACCAATCGTCGTCGTGACGAGTTTGGTGGCTCGTTGGAGAATCGTATGCGATTTATGAAGATGTGTCTTACGGAGGTGATGGAGGCTGCCGCAAAGTGCAATATGGCAGTGTTGGTCAAGCACAATATGGAGGATGGCTTCAAGAGCGGCATTCAGGTACCCGAAAGTATCGAAATTGCAAAGGAGATTGAGAAGTTCGGAGTTCATGGCATTGTCCTCTCGTCGGGCTTTGTATCGCGTGCACCAATGGCGGTAATGCGTGGTCGAATTCCTACAAAGACAATGGGTTACTATATGGGTTGGAACGAGTGGTTGCAGAAGATTGTCGTATCGTTATTCGGTCAATGGATGATTAAGGACTACGACTTCGAGGAGTGTTTCTTCCTCGAAAATGCAAAGAAGTTCCGCCAAGCACTCAAAGGCCCATTGGTGTATGTGGGAGGTCTGGTTTCGCGTGAAGGTATCGAGCGTGTGCTGGACGAGGGTTTCGAGATGTTGCAGATGGCCCGTGTGTTGATTAACGACCCTGCATTTATCAACAAATTGCGTGAGGGCGATATCTCGACACGAGGAGGTTGCGACCACCGTGACTACTGCATTGCACGAATGTACTCGGACAAGATGATGTGTTGCCACAACTGCAAGGAGCATATCCCAGAGAAGGTTTGGAAGGAACTCGCAAAGATTGACTAACAATGTGCAGAAATTTAGGTAGAATAGAGCGAGGCTCAAAGCTCGCTTTGGTAACGGGTGCTTCAACAGGTATTGGTCGTCAATA
>JAZRCC010000204.1:0-5977 GCA_045635405.1 Alistipes sp. | reverse complement strand
CCCCAACGTAGCCCCCCAATGTCCGAAGTTAGGCAGACGATACTTAACCACCATAGCCGTAATTCCGCAATCGGCCAAATAGCGGGCATAGCCAAACGAGAGGTTTACGCTCTTGTAGCCTCCACCCGGGAAGATGGCGATGCTGTGGCCCGAAGCCTTATCGGCAGCCGCCTTGAAGATGTAGAAGTCGGTCTGCGAGGTGTGCGACAAACGGTGTTTCTTGACGATTGCCTCATCCTTCTGCTCCTCGGTCGAGTGAGGTGCCGAGGTGTTATCCCACAGGGTGACAATCTCGTCGGCACCACTCACCTCCTTCGAGAAGGTTATTCTCTTTTGTGCCGTAGCAGTCAGACAGAGTGTTACTGCCACTGCCAAAATCAAAAGTCTCTTCATAAGTTTTGCTATTTTTTGTTGTTTTGAATCACCAACCAATCCAATATTGCAGCCTTCACATCCGCATCGTAGCGATAGTCGTCGTGACCCGCCCAGCCGTGTTTACCCTCGGGGAAGAGGCGGAGTGTCGATTCAACGCCGTAGCGTTTCAGTGCCTTGTAGTAGAGCGTCGTCTGTTGTGGTGCTACACGACCATCGTTATCGGCGTGGAGCAGCAGCGTAGGAGGGGTCTGCTCATCGACAAGGTTGTGGAGCGAGTGTTGCTCAACATCCGTAGCGGTACGGTCGTCACCCAGCAGTCGGCTATAACTATTAGGCTTGCCGTAAATCATATCGCCTGTGATGACAGGATAGATGAGTATGGCGTGTTGCGGACGCTCCTCAACGGGCAGCGTGGTCGAAATCCAACCCGCCAGGTGACCTCCTGCCGAAGCACCGGCGATACCCACCTTCGCAGGGTCAATGCCCAACTTTTTGCTCTTGGCACGCATATAACGCAGAGCCTCGCGGACATCCTCGTAAGGTACCTCCGCATAGCCATTATTCGGAAGGCGATACTTCACAACAATAGCCGTAACGCCTATGCTCTGCAAGTAGCGGGCAACCGCAAAACCATCCCACTGCACGCACACCTTGCCATAGCCACCGCCCGGAACGACTACCACACCCTGACCCGTAGCCTTGCCGTGGGCACGATAGACAAACATCTCCATCACGGTCGTGTTAAAGACATTCATCTTCTCGTCGATGCACTCCTTCTCGGTGATATGGTTCGAGTGGGGAGCGGTCTTGTTACTCCAATGCACGATAACCTCGTCGGCACCGTGCTCGACCTTCGCAAGCTGACTCTGTGCCGAAGCATTTGAACAGATTGCAGCCAATGCTACGACTGCAAAAAAAATCATCTTCATATCACAAACTATTTTGACTCTTTCGTTTCATTTGACCCATCTATCCACGCCAACCACTTTTGTAGTTGCATTCGCCACTCCTTGTCGTAGCGGAACTCCGTATCGCACACCCAGCCGTGACCACCCTCGGGATAGACGTGCATAGAGGCCTTAACGCCATAGTGTTTGAGGGCGTTATAGTAGAGCACCGACGAGATTGGCGGCACCGTACGGTCGTCGTTACTCAAAAAGATAATGGTCGGAGGTGTTGTCTCCGTTACTCGGTTGTTGAGCGAGTAGTATTCACGTTGGTATGCCGAGTGGGTCTTGCCGAGCAGACGATAGAATGTGTTTTGGTGTGTCATACAACTCTCCGCCGAGATTACGGGGTAGAACAACACCGCAAATGCTGGTTTCGCATCGTCGGGAGTGAAGGTCGAGGTGTATGCCGCCAAGTGACCACCTGCCGACGAGCCTGCAATGCCAACCTTCGCAGGGTCGATACCCAACTCTTTGCTATGTTTGCGGAGGTATGCCAATGCAGCCTGTGCATCTTCGAGTGGCACCTCTTTATGTCCATAGTTTGGCAAGCGGTACTTTACGACAAGTGCCGTTATGCCGATACTCTTGAAATACTCTGCCAAAGCGAAGCCCTCACGCTCGATACAGACCATACCGTAGCCTCCGCCCGGAAGAATCACAACGCTCTGACCCGTTGCCGCAGCCTTATCTGCCCGATAGAGGTAGAACACGGTCTGCGATATCTGTTTGAGGTGACCCCCTTTGGTCGTAACCTCCTCACGACTCTCCTCGTTGGAGTGTGGGGCTTTCGAGTTGTCCCAATGTTTGATAACCTTATCCGCCTTGCAGGCACTCTCGACAGAGGTTTGCTGTGCCGACACAGCAAATGCAGTAGCGACGATAAAAATTGATAGTATAGCGATTCGTCTCATAATCGAAAATGGTGTTTATTGTTTCACAAAGCCGAGCCAATCGAGCCAATCGACAATTGCGGCACGATACTCCTCGGTATGTTTAGTCAGGCTATGACCTCCGTTCGGATAGATATGTATCGACGCCTTAACTCCATAACGCAGCAGCGTTGCGTAGTAGGTTGTCGAGCTATAAGAACGCACCATATTGTCGTCGTCGCACAAAAGCATCAGTGTCGGAGGGGTTGTTTCGCTCACCATATTTGTGATGGTCAAATCCTCCGCCTGCTGATAGGTAAAGCCCTTACCGAGCAGTGCATTGTTACCCTTCAACGTAGTGTAGAACTGTGTACGCAACATCGCTCCATAGTGCAGAATGGCAAATGCAGGCTTCTCGCCATCGGCCATCGAGTTCGACACCCACGAGGCGAGGTGTCCGCCCGCCGACGAGCCACCCACGCCAACACGCATAGGGTCGATACCGAGGTCGGTACGGGTGCGAAGATAACGCACCGCACCCTCCGCATCTTCGAGCATTGCCTCCCAATGTCCCGCATTTGGCAGACGATACTTCACCAACACCGCCGTTACACCAATCGATGCATACCAACGAGCCAACGAGGTGTTGAAACTCAAATGAACGTAACTGCCTCCCGGAAAGATTGCAACGGCAACGCCTCTGTTCTTGGCAGGGTCGGCGTGGAATATATACAACTCGCACGACGAGGTCTGCTTGATACTCGTATGACGCTTGTTGTTCCAAGCCTCGTCACGAGTTTCGTAGTTCGAGTGCTTGGCGGTGGTGTTGTCCCACAAACGCACCGTCTCGTCGGCACCCTCCAACGATATGGTCTCCTGTGCCGATGTGCCAAAGATGGCTGCGAATGCGAAAATTAAAATTAGCAGATGTTTCATAGCCTCCTATTTTACAATGTTGATAATCTTGCCCTTGACGATGATAATCTTCTTTGGAGCGTTGCCCTCCAACCAGCGTTGAGCCTCCTCCTTGGTCACGATATCGCGTTCGATGTCGGCAGCCTCCATCGTGAGCGGATACTCCTGCTTGAAACGCAACTTGCCGTTAATCATCACCGGATACTCAAACGAGTTCTCGACCAGATATGCCTCGTTGCAGAGTGGATATGCCGCATCGCAAATCGTACCCTCGTTGCCCAACTGATGCCACAACTCCTCGCAGATGTGTGGTGCAAATGGCGACAAGAGCACCGCCAACGGCTCGATAATCGCACGCTTGTGGCACTCGCCCAACTCATTGACGCAAATCATAAAGGCGGCAACCGACGTGTTGAACGAGAAGTTTTCGATATCCTCACGCACTTTGCGGATAGTCTTGTGCAGTGTCTTCAACTCCTTTGGTGTTGGCTCCTCGTCGGTGACACACCACTCGCCCGTACGAGAGTAGAACAGTCGCCAGAAACGACGCAGGAACTTATGCACACCGTCGATACCGTTGGTATCCCACGGCTTGGACTGCTCCAATGGGCCGAGGAACATCTCGTACATACGCAGCGTGTCGGCTCCGTACTGCTCGACAATGTGGTCGGGGTTTACGACGTTGAACATCGACTTCGACATCTTCTCGACAGCCCAACCGCAGACATACTGACCATCTTCGAGGATAAACTCGGCATCGGCAAACTCGGGACGCCACTGACGGAACGCCTCCAAGTCGAGCAGGTCGTTCTTGACGATATTTACATCGACGTGAATCTCCTGTGTCTGGTATTCGTTGCGGAGGTTGTACGACACGAACTTGTTGGTGCCGACTACTCGATAGACGAAGTTCGAGCGACCCTGAATCATACCCTGATTGATAAGTTTGCGGAATGGCTCTGCCTCGCAAACATAGCCCAAGTCGTAGAGGAACATTGACCAGAAACGCGAGTACATCAGGTGGCCCGTAGCGTGCTCGATACCGCCGATATACAAATCGACACTACGCCAATAGTCGTTCGCCTCACGGCTTACCAACGCAGTCGAGCAGTGTGGGTCCATATAGCGGAGATAGTATGCCGACGAGCCAGCAAAGCCAGGCATTGTCGAGAGCTCATACTCCCAACCCTCGACACGTGCCAATGGTGGCTCACCGTCGGCCGTAGGGCCAAAGTCCTTGATTGGCGGAAGTGTCAGCGGCAGTTCGCTCTCGTCGAGAGGCACCGCAATATCGTTCACATAGCGGATAGGGAACGGCTCGCCCCAATAACGCTGACGCGAGAAGATGGCATCACGCAGGCGGTAGTTCACCAGACGCTGTCCCAAACCTCGACGCTCAACCTCGCCAAACATAAAGCCGATAGCCTCCTTGACATCCTTGCCGTTGAGAATATCCGAATTTATCATCTTGCCCTCCTTGGCATCGTACGACGACTCCTCGATATTGCCACCCTCGACAACAGGGATAATCTCCAAACCAAAGTGGCGTGCAAAGGCGTAGTCACGCGAGTCGTGTGCCGGCACCGCCATAATAGCACCCGTACCATAGCCCGCCAAGACGTAGTCCGAAGCGTAAATCGGACAGCGACGACCCGAGAATGGATTGATGGCGTACGAGCCTGTAAAGACTCCGCTCACACGCTTGGTCTCGGCGATACGCTCACGCTCCGAGCGACGCTTCGTCTGCTCGACATACTCCTCGACCGCAGCACGCTGCTCGGCAGAGGTCATTCGTGACAACATCTCGTGCTCGGGAGCAACAACCATAAAGGTCACGCCATAGATTGTGTCGGGGCGTGTAGTAAAAATCTCCAACTTCTCGGTCGTACCATCGGTCAACTCGGCATCGAAGAATACCTGTGCACCCTCCGAACGGCCAATCCAATTTCGCTGTATCTCTTTGAGCGAGTCGCTCCAATCGAGCTGCTCCAAACCATCCAACATACGCTGTGCATAGGCCGTAACACGCAGCAACCACTGCTTCATTCGCTTCTGCTCGACAGGGTAGCCACCACGCACCGAAAGGCCCTCCTTCACCTCGTCGTTAGCCAACACGGTGCCGAGTTGCGGACACCAATTGACCATCGTATCGGCACGGAACGCCAAGCGGTAGTTCTGCAACGTCTGCTCACGCTCAACCTCCGACATCGCGAGCCACTCGGCTGCCGTGAAGTGCAACTCGGTAGTGCCGACAGCCTCGCAGCCCTCGCTACCCTGCTGCTCGAACTTCGCCACGAGCTGCTCGATAGGCATTGCCTTGTTGAGCGACTTGTCGTAGTAGTGGTTGAACATTTTCAGGAACGCCCACTGTGTCCAATGGTAGTACTCGGCATCGCAGGTGCGTACCTCACGGCTCCAATCGTACGAGAAGCCAATCTTATCCATCTGCTCACGATAGCGGGCGATATTCTGCTCGGTAGTTACGGCAGGGTGCTGACCCGTCTGGATAGCATACTGCTCGGCAGGCAGACCAAACGCATCGTAGCCCATAGGGTGCAAGACGTTGTAGCCACACAGACGCTTGTATCGCGAGTAGATGTCCGACGCTATATAGCCGAGTGGGTGTCCGACGTGCAGACCCGCACCCGATGGATATGGGAACATATCCAACACATAAAATTTTTCACGCTTGGTATCGACATCGACCTTATAAACGCCCTTGTCGGCCCACTCTTTTTGCCACTTTTGCTCAATCTCTTTGAAATTGTACTCCATTGTTCTCTATCTTTTTTGTTTTTGTTATTTTGCTTTTTCACTGTGTGTTAGGGCGTTGCGTACAACAAACCCCCTTTGGTAAGCCTTATATAA
>JAZRCC010000203.1:0-2314 GCA_045635405.1 Alistipes sp. | reverse complement strand
CCGACGATACGGGCAGACTTACGAGTCTCCTTATCGTGGTAGAGGTGAAGATGCTCGCTCATATCGAACAAAATGCGTCGATGAACAGGCTTCAAACCGTCACGAACATCAGGTAAAGCACGCGAAACGATAACCGACATCGAATAGTTGATGTAGGCTGTCTTCATCTGCTCCTCGATATTGACACGGTCAATACGCCCAATTAGGCCTGAATTCTTCTCTTCTTCAATTATCATAATCTATCTTTAAGTTTGTACTCTACTCTCGCATAGTGCAGCACTCTCTGCACCATTACATAATACGCACGCAAAAATAGCATTTTTTTTGGATATACGCAACTTCCGGATAAAAAATTGACCGCAAATTTGTGTGACAAAAAGAAAATGGGCCCTATTTGCCCATTTTTAGCCGATTTTAGCGACTCTATCATCGCCATCCGACCCCTTGTCGAGTATAGCAATGTGCGACCGACTACTCCACTATCTCCAACTCACCCGATTGGGCATAACGCAAACATCGCTCTGCAAGCAATGATTTCACCACCTCCGAGACTTTATCGGGGTCATAGGCAAGCTGCTCGACCAATTCACGAGGCGTGTAACGCCCCTCGGCAACCCTCGATAAGACCTGCTCGCGTATCGACGACAAATCACTACTGCTCCGACGCTTCGACAAACAGACGTCGCAAACACCGCAAGGCTCCGACGCCAAATCGCCAAAATATCGCTCCAACAGCGTACTGCGACACTCCTCCGCATTGTTGGCATAGCGGAGCATATTCTCGAAACGCTCAATCATCAACTCCTTGCGTTTGGCGTAGGTCGATGGGGCAATATATACATCACGAGTTGGCAAACGCTCCTCGTTAAAGAATATCGCCGGCGAATTGTTCGAAGGCACATATCGCAACACCTGCATTCGCCACAAAGTCTTTAACGCCTCGTGGACTTGCAGAGCCGACATCCCTGCTGTCGCCGCTATCGCCTGCTCATCGATGGCCCTAAAATTGGTGAAAACGCCATTATACATTCGCAAAATCGTCCGTAGCACCAACTCGACCGTCGGCTCAAAATGGTGGCGATAGAGTTCGTCACGACCCATCAAAAAGATTATGCGTGCGGGGTTTTCGTTCTCCTCGATAAAGGTCATATAACCATTCTGCTCCAAGAGCGAAAGCACCGAGACAACCGTACCCACATAGAGGTGTTCCCGTGAACAGAAGTCGTAGATATTGAACATCGCCGAGAGTTGATACCCATCACCAATAGCCACCTTCAAATAGTCACAAATTCGCTCATACACACTATGCACGACCTCTAACTTCGGGAACTCCTTCTCGAAGCGTTGCAAAATCTTGCGATTATCATCCGGTGCAACCAACAAAACCGCATAACTGCGTTTGCCATCACGCCCAGCACGTCCCGCCTCCTGATAGTAACTCTCCAACGAATCACACATTGCATAGTGAATAACAAACCGCACATCCGCCTTATCGATACCCATTCCGAAGGCGTTGGTCGCAACCATAATACGCACCTTTCCGCTCGTCCACTCATCCTGACGCTCGGAGCGTTCAGCCTTTGGCAAGCCTCCGTGATAGAACGACACCGACTCGCCCTGCTCCTGCAAGTAGGCAGCGACACGTTCGGCACTTTCACGAAGTCGCACATAGACAATACCCGACCCTTGCACGTTGCGAATTATACGCATCAAATGTATATTCTTATCATCAACGTGTCGCACGACATAAGACAAATTGGGGCGGGCAAACGAACTCCGCAAAAGATGTGGTTTTTCAAAGCGGAGATTCTGCATTATATCCACAGCAACCCTCTCGGTAGCCGATGCCGTAAGTGCCAGCACGGGCGTTTCGGGCAGACACTCACGCAACTCTGCAATTCGCAGATATGATGGTCGAAAATCGTATCCCCACTGCGATATACAGTGTGCCTCATCGACCGCCAGCAGTGCTACACGCATCATCCTGACACGCATCTTAAAGACATCGGTTGCAAGTCGCTCGGGGGCAACATAGAGAAACTTCACATCGCCATAGACACAGTTATCGAGCAGCATATCGATTTGGCGAGGTGTCAGACCGGAGTGAATCGACACAGCTGAAATACCACGCTCTCGCAATCTATCCACCTGATCCTTCATCAGTGCGATGAGTGGCGTTACGACAACACAGATGCCATCCATCAGCATTGTCGGCAACTGATAGGTGATGGACTTACCGCCACCCGTAGGCATAAGTGCAAGCGTATCGCGTCCCTCGATTACCGACTCGATAATCTGTTGCTGCATTGGGCGA